>JASHVC010000465.1 GCA_030039655.1 Xanthobacteraceae bacterium
AGGATCGCGGCGAGGCGGAAGAAATTGTAGGCGAAATAAACCGGCAGGTGCGGCCGCGGATCGAGGCCGGTGCGGGCGACGTAGGCTTTCACATAGGCGTCGAGCGGCGGAATGCCTAGCGCGGCGAGATCCTGCCCGACCAGCGAGCCCGTACCCGCGTCTGACGGCGGCATGTGCCACTGCATCAGATGATAGGAAAAATCCGCCAACGGATCGCCCAGCGTTGAGAGCTCCCAATCGAGCACGGCGGCGACTGCCGGTGCGTCAGGGGCGAGGATGATGTTGTCGAGCCGGTAGTCTCCATGCACCAGGCGCGGCGGCTGCGCCGGCGGCAGGTGCCGCGGCAGCCAATCGATCAACCGCTCCATATCGCCGACGACTTCGGTCTGCGACGCGCGGTACTGCTTCGACCAACGTTCGACCTGCCGCGCGACGTAATTTTCGCCGCGGCCGTAATCGGAGAGACCGATCGCCGGTGGATCGAATGTGTGCAGCCGCGCGAGCGTCGCGTTCATGGCGTCGTAGACCGCGGCGCGCTCGGCCGGATTTGAGGCCGGCATTTGCGGCTCCCAGAACACGCGGCCTTCCACGTGGGACATGAGAAAGAAGGCCGTGCCGGTGACACTCTCGTCGGCGCAGAAAAGAATCGGCTCGGCTACCGGGAAGTGCTGGGCGTAGAGCGCGCTGATCACGCGGAATTCGCGATCGACCGCGTGCGCCGACGGCAGCAGCTTGCCGGGAGGTTTTCGCCGCAGGACATAACGCCGCAGTGGCGTTTCGATCAGATAAGTCGGATTGGACTGGCCGCCCTTGAATTGGCTCACCACCAGCGGACCAGCAAAGCCGGCCACATGGGCGCGCAGATATTCTTCCAAGCGCGCAGGATCGAAGCGCAGTCGCTCGGCGACCTCGCGGGTGCCCGAGAAAGCGCTTTGCCGGTCGATTGTGCTTCGGTCCATTGTGCGCGTGGCGCCGCTTTAGACTACAATCACCCGCGCATCATACGTGCGGACACAACAGGGGCAACGACATGAAACTTCCGCGTCGAAGCTTTCTTTCTCTGGCGGCGAGCGCCGCCGCGCTGCCGGCGGTGCCGCGAATCGCGTGCGCACAAACTTATCCGACGCGGCCAGTTCGCCTGATCGTGCCCTTCGGCGCGGGCGGCGCGCCCGACATTCTGGCGCGGCTCGTGGGGCAATGGCTGTCCGACCGGCTTGGCCAGCCGTTTGTGGTGGAGAACAGGGCGGGCGCCAACGGCAACCTTGGCACTCAGACAGTCCTCGAAGCACCCGCCGACGGCAACATGCTGCTGTTGGCGTCGTTTGCCAACGTGGTCAACACATCAATCTACCAGAACCTGAATTTCGATTTCATTCGCGATACAGCTCCGGTTGCCGGCATCAGCCGCGATCCCGACGTCATGGTCGTGAACCCGTCGTTCCCGGCAAAATCGGTCCCGGAATTCATCGCCTACGCAAAGGCCAATCCGGGCAAGATCAACATGGGATCTCCGGGCGTCGGGACATCGCCACACATGGCCGGCGAACTGTTCAAATTCATGGCCAAGGTTGATCTGACCCATGTGGCCTATCGCAGTTCCGCGCCAGTCATTACCGATCTGCTCGGCGGCCAAGTCCAAGTTTACTTCATGCCAATCTCCGCGGGCATCGAGTATGTCAAAGCTGGCAAGCTGCGTGCGCTGGGGGTCACGACGGCAACGCGTGCGGAGGCGTTGCCGGATGTTCCGGTCATCGGCGATTTTGTGCCCGGCTACGAAGTAAGTGCGTGGTACGGCATCGTCGCGCCTAGGAACACGCCAACCGCGATCGTTGAAGTGCTGAACAAAGAGATCAATGCTGGCCTTTCTGATGCCAAACTCAAAGCGCGTCTCGCCGATCTCGGCTCTTCGCCATTTGTAGCTTCGTCGGCCGCGTTCGGTAAATTTCTCGCCGATGAGACCGACAAGTGGGCAAAGGTGGTAAAGTCCGCCGGTATCAAGCCGGATTGACCGAGTGGCCTTAATCTTCGCTCCGTGCGCTGCGCGTTACGTTCGCTCGCTTCCTAATTTGCGTGGTCGGACTCGCCAAAGGCGATGATGTATCCGTCTGGGTCTTCCAAATAAAAATCTTTCGTCCCCCATGGCCTGTGCCCTAGCGGCTTTAAAATAGTTGCGCCCTTCGCTTGGCACACTTCATAAAACGCATCTACACCCGCAACGCTGGCATAGACGTCCAAATGCTCGTGTTGTCGCCGGTTGGTGCGATCCTCGACGGTCTTGGGTGCGCACTTCAGGTGAACCTGAAAACCATCCCGCTCGCCAATCGCATAAAATCCGTCCCACGGCGGGCCAAACGAAAAGCCGAGGGTCTCCCTGTAGAATTTAATGGCCCGATCGAGATCGTCGACCAGCAGCTGCGGTGCTAATGATGTGATGCGCGGGTTGCTCAATCATTCCTCCTTAGTCTACCTCCTCCACCAACTCGCTCCGTGACTGCGCGCAGCGCCTTGCGCCGCCACACTGTGCACACTCCCACTTCTCTTTCTGCTCCCGCCGATGCCAATATGGAGCGCTCATCCACGGAAGATGGGCGACCACGGAGGGGGACGCTCATGACGATCCGCATTGCGGCCGTCGAAGTCAGCCACTGGCACGCGCTCAACGACGCCGCTTATCTTCGTCACCTCATCAAAATGCCGGACGTGAAACTCGTCGCCATTCAAGATAGTGACGCCAGCATCGTGGCGCGGCGTGCCGCCGAGGTCGGAGGGCCGCCAACCTTCACCGATTACCACAAGATGCTGGCCGAAGTCCGTCCCGATTTCGTCGTCGCGCTGGGCCGGCACAGCCAGATGGCGGCGATCGCCCACGACCTGCTCGATGCCGGCTATCCGTTCCTGATGGAAAAGCCCATGGGGCTCAACGCGACGCAGGTGGAGGCGGTCGCCGCCAAGGCTGCGAAGCTCAACGCCTTTGTGGCGGTGCCGCTGGCCCAGCGTTACGCGCCCTTTGCCAAGCATGCCCGTGCACTGCTTGCGGATGGCCGTCTCGGACCGCTGTCCCACATCTACGTCCGCATCAACCGGCCCGCACCGCCTCGCTACGTTGGCTGGGATTGCGCCTGGATGCTTGATCCGAGCGAGTCCGGAGGCGGTTGTCTGCGCAATCTGGGCTCCCACGGATTGGACATGTTCCTCTATCTGACGAGCGAAGAGGCGCAGGTGATTGGCGCGCAAGTGAGCCGGCTCGCCCACGAGCAAGCGGTGGAAGACTACGCGTCCGTCATGCTGCGCTCGGCGGGCGGTGTTCTCGGCACCGTCGAAGTCGGCAACGGCTTTCCTCGCGACGGTACCGACGGCGAGTGGAAAATCGCCGGCCGCGACGCCATCCTCACCATGAAAGATGGCGTCCTGAAACTTGCCACCGCCAAAGGGGACGAGACATTCCCAGGCACGGACGTCACCGCACCCTATTTCACCACCCTGCGCGACGCGCTCGACCACTGGCAGCGCGGCGCGCCGCCGCCGGTCAGCGTACACGACTGCTTGCGGGCGGTGCGCCTGATCGATCAGGCTTACGCGCGCGCCGGCGCGTCTGCCTGAACTCCCAGATCAGGCGCTATTCATTCGGCCCGTTCGCGACTGGGAGACCAGGTGCGGCTGTCGACGAAATCGCGCGGCGCTGTTCCGTTTGCCTTCATGGCGTTGAGCAGGTCGGCCGAATGGGAAATGGTTTTGCACTCCACGCAGCCGACCTGAAAGTCGAACTGTGCCGCCTTGCGCAGCGATAGCGCGATCGGCTTTTTGCAAGCCGGACAGGGGAGCCAGACCCGTTTGAGCGCCATCTGAGCGAACCTCGATGCCGATATGTCAGCGACCCCCAGCAGGTCGCCGGATGACTAGCACCCCCTCCATTGCAGTATCGTGACCGTCGCCCCTTGAGCGGTGCAAACCGTTGATTCAACGCCCGCTAGTGCCGCCATGCCGCATTAGACCTGCGACGATGAGCATTAAAAGCAGAGGCTCGGCTGCCGAAGTGTTGGGGCTAAATTTCGGACGTTCGGCAGGATACGCTATTGTTCAGCCCTTAGTTCTTGCGTTGGAGGGGTACTCCTGTTCATTTTGGCCGCGAATTGCGGCCGGGGCATCCGGAGAGGATGATGATGCGTAGGTTCTGTCAGATCCTCGCGCTCGGCATTGTCATAATCGGCGCCGCGTCCACAGCGCACGCCCGCGGTCTCGCCGACATGAGCGCCGCCGAGATCAAGGCGCTGCAGCAGCGGCTGGCCGATGGGCACTGCTACCAAGGCGCGATCGATGGGCAGACAAGCCCGGCTCTACAGGCGGCGATTAATGCCTGTCCATCCCAGGATCCCGAGCTGCGCATCGAGACCGGCATGCATGTCGCTCCGATCAAGCGCATTGGCGTGGATCGGGCATGCCGTATCGCGGTGACGGGTTCGGACGACAAGACCGCGCGGGTGTGGTCGCTGCCGCAGGCGCGCCTGCTGCACACGTTGCGCGTCCCGATCGGGCCCGGCAACGGCGGCAAGATCTATGCGGTGGCCGTCTCGCCCGATGGGCACTGGATCGCCGCCGGTGGATGGGATGCGCAAGGACAGGTGAATCACCAGCATTTCGTTTATGTATTTGATGCCTCGACTGGTGCGATCGTTGCTCGTGCCGGACCATTCGGCAACGTCATCAACAACCTTGCCTTTTCGGCCGATGGCCGCTGGCTGGCAGCCAACAGCCATGCCGACGTTGGTATCAAAATCATCGACGCGCAGACCTGGAAGATTGCGTTCGAGGACAAAGACTACAAAGGCGACAGCTACGGCAGCGCCTTCGCGGCGGATGGTCGCCTCTACACCGTCGCCTTTGATGGCAAGATCCGGCAATACGGACCTGGGCCGGACTTCCAGAAGCTGCGCGAGGTCACGACAAAA
>JASHVC010000466.1 GCA_030039655.1 Xanthobacteraceae bacterium
AGGCCGAAGCTGACTGGACCGGGCGAGGGCCAAGCTGACTTCATGATCGCGGCGGAGTCGGCCCATGGGATGCCGCGATTGGTCAACCTGTTCGGCATCGAATCGCCCGGACTGACCTCCTCGCTATCGCTCGCGGAAGAAATCGTCGGCTATCTGCCATCCTGATTCCGCACATCCACAACCGGCGGCAAATATAGCGGCTGTGCGTTTTGCGGTGTCGCGTTCTGGGTCTGCGCACCCGGCGTCTCCACGACCGGCGCCGGCTGTTCGGCAGCCGGCGCCTCTCCCGACCGAGAGAGTTGCGGCGGGGACGCTACGGAATTCAGCCGCGCGCCGATGCTTGCCGGATCAACGGGTGTGAACTCACCTGCCCGCCCTGGTTTGCCGGTGTAAGCCATCAACCCATCCTTGGTCACGACAATGTCGCCCGGGCGCAACGTCGGGTCGCTCGCCATCTCAAAGGGCGCAAGACCAAACGCATCCCTGCCGTTGCAGGTGCAATTGGCCACTAGCTGCTTGCGATAGAGGAATGCGTTGTCGAGACCGGCATAGCGCTCGCCGTCGCGGGCGACCGAACCGTCGATTTCGGTCCCGAAGAAGACCTTGGTCTTGCTGGCCGGGCACAGCGCTCTGCAAGTCTCGATTGGGGTTGCGTTTGCATGGTGCTCCATCGGGAAGCCCTTGCCGTCGCAGACGCGCACGCAGAAAGCTACGGAATGCCCGGTGCTACCATTACCGCGATGCAGCGTCTCCCGCTCAAGCGGCGGCGGGGCCACGCGCACGGGCGGCGGCACATTGACATTGGCTGGAACCGATGGCGGCGCAGGCCGCTCTTGCGAGCCACCGAAGATGAAATCCAGGAACCCTTCGGCGCGTAGCGCGTCCGGCGTGGCCACAAGAGAAGCAACGGCAAGACCACCGAAAAGCACGACCGTCCGCGATATTGACGACCCAATACGCCAACGCACGCAGCACCTCACAAACAAAAGAACCCGGAAGGGCGAATATCCCTGCCCGACAAATGCGCTTTGGCCAGAATTGTTCCTGCCTTACCGGTCGTCTGATCGATCCAAGGAGCCAGCGCCCGTGACCAGAGATTCTATCTCGCGAGGGTGTGCAGACGCCTTTCAGACATGGAAAACAAATAATGAAATTCGTGGGATGGCGAACAAAGTCAAAAATATCGCAGCCAAGTATCCAACCAACCGCGGTCATCTCCGCCAGCCTCCCGCGCATGCGCCCCAATTGACGAGTACAACAGCAATCCCTTCGCAGCGTTCGTCTTCGACCGCCGCTCTGGCCACGGCGAACTTGCCATGGATGTGGGACGTTCTATTCTTTCCTGAATCGCGGCTCTCGAAGACAACACGCGGTGACGCCCGGAGGATTTGATGAAACTTCCCCGCCGACGATTTCTGCATCTGGCGGCCGGCGCCGCTGGGCTGCCGATCGTGCCGCGCTCGGCTTGGGCCGAGGGCTATCCGGCCCGGCCGGTGCAGATGGTCGTTGGTTTTCCGCCCGGCAGCGCGCCCGACATCATCGCGCGCCTCTCCGCCCAATGGCTGGGGGAGCGGCTTGGCCAAAATTTCGTCGTTGAAAACCGGCCGGGCGCCGGCAGCAACATCGGCACCGAAGCCGTTGTGCGGGCACAGCCGGACGGCTACACGATCCTCGCTGACGTGCTGAGCAACGTGCTCAACGCCTCGCTTTATCAGAATCTCAGCTTCAACTTCATGCGCGACATCGCGCCGGTTGCGACCATCGCCAACGCGCCTTATGTCGTTCTGGTCACGCCGTCATTACCGGCCAAGACCATCCCGGAGTTCATCGCCTACGCCAAGGCGAACCCGGGCAAGATCAACCTGGCATCGGGCGGAATTGGCACCGCATCTCACATCTTCGGCGTGTTGTTCATGACCATGGCCGGTATCGACCTCGTTCACGTCCCTTATCGCACCAATTACATGCCCGATCTGATCAGCGGGCAGGTACAGGTAGTGATCAACCCCATGCCGCAATCCATGGAGTTCGTGAAAGCCGGGAGAGTGCGCGCGTTGGCGGTGACCACCCAGGATCCCTTGGCAGCACTCCCCGACCTCCCCACCGTGAACCAGTTCGTGCCGGGTTACGAGGCCATCGGCTGGTACGGCATCGGCGCCCCCAAGGACGCGCCCCACGACATCGTCGACAAGCTCAACGCAACAGTGAACGCCGCGCTCGAAGAGCCAACACCAAAAGCGCGGCTTGCCGACTTAGGCGTCGAGCCGATGCGGAAGACTCCCGCCCAGTTCGGACAATTCCTTGTCGCGGAAAACGAAAAATGGGGTGGCGTCATTCGCGCGGCCAAGATCAAGCTCGATTGAAGCCGACAAGTTCTGCCGAAGGGAGGGAGACGTGGCCGTTCATCGCTTCTTGAATCCTGCAAACATTGCTCCGCCGCGCGGCTATACGCACGTGGTCGAGACCAAAAGCCCAAGCCGCACAATCTACCTGTCAGGTCAACTTGGCATGACGCCGGACGGAAAATTCGCCGGCGCGCCAGGCGATTTCCGCGCGCAAGCCGTCCAGTGCTTCGAGAACATCAAGGCGGCGCTCGCGGCCGTCGGCGCGACGTTTGAACACGTGGTGAAGCTCAACAATTATCTGATAGACATGGCGCATCTGCCGATCTACTTCGAGGTGCGCGATCGCTACGTCGACACCAAGGCGCCGCCGGCATCGACAACGATACAGATCTCGAAACTCGCACGCGAGGGCGCGCTATACGAGATCGAAGCGATTGCTGTGGTGCCGGAGAAATAAAGCGCGAACCGGTCATCGCCGACTGCCCGGCATTTTGCGGCGGTTCGGTTGGCCAACGCTTACAGGGGAAGGAAACCATGAACTCGGTGGAACGAGATTTTGCCCTACGGACAACCGCGGCGAGCGCCGCGATTGTCTTGTCGTTCATGCTCTCGATTGGCGCGGCATCGGCGCAAGACAAGACTTACACGATGAAGATAAGCCTGCCGACGCTAAACGATCCCAGCCACGCCTTCGCGAAGGCCTATGTGGATGCACTTGAGAAGGATTCCGGCGGGCGGATCAAGGCGCAGATTTTCCCTGCCAGTCAATTGGGTTCGATTCCAAGGCAGATCGAAGGCACGCAGTTCGGATCGATCCAATGCGTGGCTGTCCCGCCTGAATTTTTTGTCGGAGTTGACGAACGCTTCGAGGTGATGGCGGCCCCCGGCCTCGTCAATTCACTCGATCACGGTCAACGTCTCGCTGCCGATCCAGCGGTGCGCAAGCTGATGCTCGGCCTCGGCGCCAATAAGGGACTACATGGCGTCGCCATGTTCATGAATGCGCCATCCTCCGTGATCGCGAAAACGCCCATCCGCCATCTTGCCGACTTTAAGGGGAAAAAAATCCGCGTTCTTGCCTCGCCGTTTCAAATGGAGCCGATCGCAAAACTCGGGGCGACTCCCGTCGCGATGACGCTCGCCGACGTCGTGCCGGCGCTGCAGCAAGGCGCCGTCGATGGCGCGGTCGGCGGCATCGTCGTATGGACCCCAATGCACTTCAACGATGCGGCGAAATATGTGA
>JASHVC010000467.1 GCA_030039655.1 Xanthobacteraceae bacterium
GCGAATTTTCCCTACATCGTCACGGAGCTGTGCAATGAGCCAACTGCAGAGGCGGCGGAATGAAATGCTTCGCCGGCCTACGACTGACCCGGAGCAATGACGCGGATGTGCAGCTCGCGCAGTTGCTTGGGCGTGACTTCCGATGGGGCGCCCATCATCAAATCTTCAGCGCGCTGGTTCATCGGGAACATCGTCACTTCGCGCAGATTGTGCTCGCGGCAGATCAGCATGACGATGCGGTCGAGACCGGCCGCCATCCCGCCGTGCGGCGGCGCGCCATAGTGGAAGGCGCGATACATGCCGCCGAACCGTGCCTCAAGCACCGCTTCGTCATAGCCGGCGATGGCAAAAGCCTTCTTCATGATCTCGGGATTATGGTTGCGGATCGCGCCCGAGGAAATTTCGTAGCCGTTACACACGGCGTCGTATTGGAAAGCGTTGACGGTCAACGGATCGCGCGTGTTGAGTGCGTCGAGTCCGCCTTGCGGCATCGAGAAAGGATTGTGCGAGAAGTCGATTTTCTTCTCCTCCTCGTTCCATTCGTACATCGGGAAATCGACGATCCAACACAGCTCGAAACGGTCTTTTTGGATGAGGCCAAGCTCTTCGCCGATTTTCGTCCGCGCCGCTCCGGCAAATCTCACGAAACTCTGCGGCTCGCCGGCGACAAAGAACACTGCATCGCCTTCCTTCAAACCAAGCTGCGCACGAAGGGCACCGGTCTTCTCGGAACCGAGATTGGTCGCAATCGGGCCTCGTCCGACCACAGCGGCGTTGTCGGAGGCAAAGAAAATGTAGCCGAGGCCTGGCTGCCCCTCCCCTTGCGCCCAAGAGTTCATGCGGTCGCAGAAGGCGCGCGAACCTCCGCCTGGCGCCGGGATGGCCCATACCGCTGCCTTGGCGCTGCTCTCCAGGATGCGCGCAAATACTTTGAAACCGGAGCCGCGGAAAATCGCGGAAACATCCTGCATCGCAATCGGATTTCGCAGGTCCGGCTTATCAGTGCCGTATTTTGTGATCGCTTCGGCATACGGGATGCGAGGAAATTTCGGCGTCACTGGCCAGCCGTCGGAAAACTCCTCGAACACGCCGCGCAGCACTGGCTCCATCGCCGCAAAAACATCGTCCTGGGTGACGAAGCTCATCTCGACGTCAAGCTGATAGAACTCGCCCGGAAGGCGGTCGGCACGCGGGTCCTCATCGCGAAAGCATGGCGCGATCTGAAAGTAGCGATCGAAGCCGGAAATCATGATCAGCTGTTTGAACTGCTGCGGCGCCTGCGGCAGCGCGTAGAATTTTCCAGGATGAATACGCGACGGCACCAGATAATCGCGCGCACCTTCGGGCGACGACGCAGTGAGGATCGGCGTCTGGAATTCAAAAAATCCCTGCTCTTTCATACGCCGCCGGATCGAGTCGATGACCTGGCCGCGCTTCATGATGTTGTGGTGCAACTTCTCGCGGCGCAGATCGAGGAAGCGATATTTGAGCCGTATCTCCTCGGGATATTCCTGATCGCCGAACACCGGCATCGGCAATTCGCCGGCCTGACCTAAGACTTCGATTTCACGCACGTAAACCTCGACCGCGCCGGTCGGCAGGTCGGGATTGTCGGTGCCATCCGGCCGCAGGCGCACTCTGCCATCGACCCGGACCACCCATTCGGAGCGAAGGGTCTCGGCCACCTTGAAGGCGGGGCTGTCCGGATCGGCTACGACCTGGGTGATGCCGTAATGGTCGCGCAGATCGATGAAGAGGACGCCGCCGTGGTCGCGAATACGATGGCACCAGCCCGAAAGCCGCACTTCGGCGCCAATATCAGCCGCGCGCAACGCGCCGCAAGTGTGGGTGCGATAACGGTGCATGATCGCTTGCATTCTTGGTCCACAGCCGGTTCGGCCGGAAGGCGGAAAGCGCACGGGGGGCCTGCTTTGTCAAGGCAACGCACCCCGTGCTAGCGGTCCGGGCTGATCGGCCGAATGGCCGGACAGTGAGGACAACGCCGAACCGGCTTCCAGATCGATAGCAAAGCCAACACCCAAGGCCACATGCAAAAACAGACCAGAGAAAAGACAGCGAAACGTACGACCGCGCTGAGCGACACCGGCGCACCCGTCCGCATGAGCACGGGCGAAGCCACGGTCGCAGCGCTTTTGGCCCACGGGCTCGACACGCTGTACGCGCTGCCAGGCGTCCACAACGACGAGTTCTTCGATGCTCTGGCAAAAGCCGCGGGAAAAATTCGCGTCGTGCACGCCCGTCACGAGCAAGGCGCTGCCTATATGGCGCTGGGCGCCGCGGTGGCGACCGGAAAGCCGCAGGCCTATAGCGTAGTCCCCGGCCCTGGCCTCCTCAACTCCGGGGCGGCGCTCCTCACCGCCTATGGGATGAACGCTCCGGTGCTGGCGCTGTTCGGACAAATTCCGCAGGACGCTATCGGCCGCGGCTTTGCGTATTTGCACGAAGTTCGCGATCAGGCCGGAATCATCGCGCGCCTGGTCGATTGGTCCGCGCGCATTCGCAACCCGAGTGATGCGCCGCTGCTGGTGGCCGAAGCCATACGGTCCATGTTCATGGGCCGGCCGGGTCCGGCGGCGCTTGAGTGCGCCATCGATGTCTGGGGACGCTCCGGTCCGGTAGTGCCGCAAGCGCCGCTGCCCGTCCCGCAGCCGCCGGTGGACGAGGATGCGGTGCTGGCTGCCGCAAAGCTTCTCGGGCAGGCCAAGAAACCGCTGATCATCGCCGGCGGCGGCGCCCAGGACGCCTCCGCCGAGGTTACCGAACTCGCGCACCTGCTTCAGGCCCCGGTGGTCTCCTACCGCCGCGGCCGCGGCGTCCTTGACGATCGCGATCCATTCGCCGTCAACCTGCCGCTCGGCCACGAATTGTGGGCGGAGGCGGACGTGGTGCTGGCAGTCGGGACCCACATGCACACGCCCCTGCAGCAATGGGGCGTGGACCGTAATCTCTCGATCATCCGCGTCGATGCCGACGCCGACGAGCCGGGACGTTCGGGCAAGCCGGCTGTGGCGCTGATCGGATTCTCGAAGCCCATTCTGCAACGCCTCATCGATCTGTTGCCGGCCCATAACACCCGTCGCTCCTCGCGGACTGAAGAGATACAGGAACGCCAGGCCCGCATGCGGAAGCGGCTGGAGAAGCTCGCGCCGCAGCTTGCTTTCCTGGCCGCGATACGCGCCGAATTGCCGGAAGACGGCATCTTCGTCGACGAGGTCACTCAGGTCGGCTTCGCCTCACGCCTCGCGTTCCCGGTCTACCGGGCGCGGACTTACATTTCCCCCGGCTATCAGGACAATCTCGGCTACGGCTTCGCCACGGCGCTCGGTGTGCAGGATGCTCGGCGCGACGTTCCGGTGGTAGCTGTCTCCGGCGACGGCGGCTTCATGTTCACCGCGAACGAACTGTCGACCGCCATGCGCCATAAAATCCCGCTAGTGACGATCGTGTTCAGCGACGGCGCCTTCGGCAACGTGCGCCGTACCCAACAGGAACGCTATGGCAACCGGCTGATCGCTTGCGACCTCGCCAATCCCGATTTCGTGGCTTTCGCCAAAAGCTTCGGCGCCGAGGCCGTGCGCGCAACAAAACCCGAAGAGTTGCGCAGCGCTTTGCGCCGCGCCTTCGCCCATCGCGACGGCCCTACGATCATTGAGGTACCGGTGGGCGCCATGCCCAGCCCGTGGGAGTTCATCCACATGAAGCGGGTGAGGGGCATCTAGCGCTGCACGATGGTGCTTTGTTTCCGTTGCAACCTTGCAGTGGAGCCATTGCACGAGCGGGCTTGCCACGCACGGCGGACCGCAACACACTGCTGTCATGACCGTGGCGTTTGATTCCGCTGCTACCTCCTTATTGAAGCCGATTGCGACCACGTCCGAGCTTGCCGACACATGCAGCCGGATGGCTGCGCATCTATTCGTCACGGTCGATACCGAATTTCTCCGCGAGACGACGTACTATCCGCTGCTGTGTGTGGCGCAGATGGCCTCGCCCGAGGAGGCCGTAGTCATCGACACGCTGGCGCCCGACATCGATTTGTCGCCCTTCTATGCGCTGATGGCGAACGAGAAGGTGATGAAAGTCTTTCATGCCGCGCGGCAGGACATTGAAATCGTCTGGCACGCGGCGAAGCTCATTCCCCATCCGATTTTCGACACCCAGGTCGCCGCCATGGTGCTGGGCTACGGCGATTCCATTTCCTATGACCAGCTGGTGCAGCGCATTACCGGCGATACGCTCGACAAATCACACCGCTTCACCGATTGGACCCGACGGCCCTTGTCCAGCGCGCAGCTTTCCTACGCCATTTCTGACGTGACGCATCTGCGCGACGTCTATCTCGCACTGGTCGACGATCTTCA
>JASHVC010000468.1 GCA_030039655.1 Xanthobacteraceae bacterium
GCGAGCGCACTAGAGACATCCGCACCAGCGGATGCCGGTTAATGATGGCCTCGACCTCTTCCGGGTGAACCTTTAGACCGCCGATATTGATGATGCCCCCTTTGCGGCCAACGAAGAAGTAGCGATCGCCGCGTTGCTCCACCATGTCGCCAGTGTCGACGAAACGGTCCGCGTCGAGGAGCGGCCCGCTCTGGGTAGTGATATAGCGTGACGCGGTACCGGGCGAACGAATATGCAGCGAGCCGTCGACGACCTTCATCTCCACGCTATCGCGGACGCCGTCAAAGTACGCCGCGGGAAATCCCGCCAGACCGTCATTAACCGCGAAAGCGACGCCGGCTTCGGTCGACGCATAAGCGTGGCCAACGGAAGAGGATGGAAAGGCCACGCGTAAATTGTCGAGGACCGCCTGGTCGGCGATCTCTCCGGACAAACGAACGTAGCCGGGCGCGATTTTGCCGATGTCGGGCGACATCAGGGCGCGGCGCCAATGGGACGGCGTACCCGACAGATGGGTCACGCCATGCCGTGCCAGCCGGCCGAGATGATCGGCGGTGGGTTCGCCGGCGCTGGAAAGAATGAGCGAAGCACCGCCGAGCACGGCGCGCAGGAAGATTTGCAAACCCCCGTAGCGGCGGATGTCATAAAATGTGGCCCACACCACGGTCTCGGAAAACTTTTGCGGCGGGATGGCCGCGACGAGCCCGGCCAAGCTGTGGACGGCCATTTTCGGCACGCCGGTCGTGCCCGAGGTCAGCAGCACCCACTCGGTCACAAGGCCGGTACCCGGAACGCGCTCGCTCGGCACGATCTGCGGCGTGCAAGTCACGACGAGAGGCACATTGGAGAAATGCGCAGAAGTGTCGGCGTCTACCACGGCAGCATCGACTTCCGCATTCGCGGTCAGCGCGCCAAGATGGGTGGGGTCGACGTCCGGCGGCAAAATGGTGATCCGGCGCGCGACGCCGTCAAGCTCGATCAGCGCCAGCCCGCTCGTCAGCTGGCTAGTGGTGGCGATCAGAACCGAGCGCCCGGCGAGCTCAGCGCGGCGGCCGTTAAGGCTCGTTCCACGATTGAGATCATCAACGCGTACAGTGGTAGCGCGATCGAAGAAGAACTGGTCGGCCGGCGCGCTCTCGATGTAATGGCGCAGCGACGGCGCTTCAGCGCGCGCCATTTTCATACGCCCTGACGAAATCGCCTATCGTCACGGGGAACTGGACATCGTCGGAAGTCGTGAACGGATCGACACCCAGCCGGTCTTCCAGCCGGGCAACCAGCACGGCGATGCCAAGGGAGTCGAGCCCAGAGTCGAGCAGTGCAAGATTATCGTCGAGTGGGGCTAGCGTCTTGCCGTGCTCGCGCGCGACCTGCGCCATTTGATCCATTATTGTTAATCTTACCGACATGGTCACGGCACCTACACTTTATTCACCATTCACTGGTTTTCGTATAGTTCGCGCAACACCGATAATCAAGTTCATGGCGCGGTTTTCGTGAACGCTAATGATTAGCGACTGCCAGTTATGCGTAGCATGGTTACGTTAGAGCTCGTGCAGGTCCGCGTCCCCGCTCGTCTTGGAAGCTGAGTTCCACCTGAAAATTCCCAACTTCGATACGCTGCCGACGAACTTCCGCTTCATCGTAAGCGCGAACGCCCGCATCACCGGGGTCCGGGATCAAGCGCAATCCAGGCGGGCTTCTGATCTCAAACGTCCGCAGAGCCGCCGGACGCCTCAGCGCACTCCGACCTTTTTGGGGAAACAGCGACTTCCCGCTGGCGCCGGCACGTTAACCAACTGTATTGGAGCGGACGGTGCCTTCAACGACGACGCCAAACCGCGCGTCCAAACGGTGATGCGACATGGCCAAGACGGTGTACTACGCGAGCCTGGGGTCCGAACTGACCCTGCTCGACCTTGATGTCGATGGCGCGGCGTTGAACAGGCGCAGCTCGGTGACGTTGCCGGCCAATATCCAATACGCTTGGCCGCATCCTTCGCGGCGTTATCTCTATGTCGTTTCAAGCAATGGCGGGCCGGGCGTTGCCGGCGACAGGCATTATGCGAACGCGCTGTCCATCGATCCGACCACCGGTGCGCTTCACCTGCTCGGCGCTGCAGCGTCGCTGCCTTCACGCCCCATCCACGTGAGTGTCGACGCCACGGGGCAGTATCTGCTCACGGCCTACAACGATCCCAGCAACGTCACTGTCCATCGGCTGAACGCCGACGGAGCGATCGGCGTACCGGTTGCGCAACCGCACAAACTCGACACCGGCATCTATGCGCATCAAGTGCTCACCACTCCCTCGAACCGCATTGTGCTTTTGGTGACACGCGGCAACGATGCGCGACCCGGCAAGCCTGAAGATCCTGGTGCAATAAAGACCTTCGCCTTCGACAACGGCGTGCTGACCAACCTCGCTTCGATAGCGCCCGGCAATGGCCTCGGTTTCGGCCCGCGCCATCTCGACTTTCATCCGACAAAACCTTGGGTCTTCGTCTCCATCGAGCGGCAGAACAAGCTTTACGTCTACCGGCTCAACTCCGGCACCGGTCTCGATCGTGACCCGATGTTCGTCAAAGAGACGCTGTCGGACCCGAATACGAAAGCGCGTCAGGGCGCAGGTACTATCCACGTCCATCCGAACGGCCAATTCGTCTACTTG
>JASHVC010000469.1 GCA_030039655.1 Xanthobacteraceae bacterium
CACGAGATGCCAGTCCGCACATTCGTGGGCGCCCTTATTAGGAAGCCGGGCGCCCGCGGCGAGGCTGCCGCTACGAACTCTGATCCAGCACCGTCACGGCGCGGCGGTTCTGTGACCAGCACGAAATATCGTCGCACACCGCGACCGGCCGCTCTTTGCCGTAGGAAATCGTGCGCATGCGCTGCGCCGATACGCCACGCGAGATCAAGTAGTCGCGCACGGTTTGGGCACGGCGGGCGCCCAAGGCGATGTTGTACTCGCGCGTACCGCGCTCGTCCGCGTGGCCTTCGATGGTGAAGGCATAGCGATCGTAATGGCCGAGCCACTGCGCCTGCTTGTCGAGCGTCGCCCGTGCCTGCTGCGAAAGGTCCGATGAATCGGTGTCGAAGAAGACGCGATCGCCAACATTGACGACGAAGTCCTGCTGACTTCCCGGCGTGGCAGCCGACCCCATGGTGGCGGCCATGGCTCCGGTTTGATCAGCCTGGTTCTTAGCGCAGCCGGCAATTGCGAAAGTGGCGACGATAACGGCTACGAATTTGGCCCCACGCATGATGCTCACCCCGTTCATTTCCGGTGGCCCCCGTTGCTTGCGTCGTTTCCCTTGCGGTTCCCTGCCTCCCCAGACAATGGGGAATAAGGAGGGCGTCACCGAGATTTAGCAGCGCCTTCGTTAAGCGAAGGTTCCGTCAACCTTGATGCCGCCTTACAAAGAAGCCTAGCCCCGGCGCAATCCCCTACTACCCTTTAGAATGGTTAATAGGACCTCAATGCGGCAAGCTTATGTTCGCGCCAGGGACCAATCAGGTCAAAAGCGGTGACCACGCAGGATCTGACGCGTAGCTCGGCGTCGGTACGCGTAACTGGTTACGCCCGGAAATATCGATGCTGAAGAGGGATGGCCCCGGAGCGCCCATCTGGTTGCCGAAGAACATGATCACCCGCCCGTTGGGCGCGAACGTCGGGCCCTCGTTGTGGAACCCTTCGGTCAGCGTGCGTTCGCCGGAACCGTCGGGCTTCATGACGCCGATGGCAAAGCTGCCCGTGGTCTGTTTGGTGAAGGCAATGTAGTCGCCGCGTGGCGACCACACAGGTGTCGAGTAACGGCCGTCACCGAAGCTGATGCGCTGCGCCGGACCGCCGGCTGCCGGCATGACATAAATCTGCGGCTGACCGCCGCGATCGGATTCGAAGCAAATCTGCGAACCGTCCGGCGAGTAGCAAGGCGCCGTATCGATTGCCTCCGTGTTGGTCAGCCGCGTCGTCGCCCCCGAAGCCAAGTCCATCACAAAGATGTTGGCGTTCGAGCCCTCCTGCAGGCTCAAGATCACGCTGCGGCCGCTTGGCGAAAAGCGCGGCGAAAAGCTCATGTTGGGAAAACTGCCGACGGTCTCGCGCTGCCCGGACAGGATGTTGAGGAGGTAGACGCGCGGATCGCCCTGGCCGTAGGCCATGTAGGTGATTTCCGGGCCCGTTGGCGAGAACCGCGGCGTGAGCACGAGCTCTTCGCCGCGCGTGAGATATTTCACATTGGCGCCGTCCTGATCCATCATGGCGAGACGTTTGACGCGACGCTCCTTGGGGCCGGTCTCGTCGACGAACACGATGTGGCTATCGAAATAGCCCTTTTCGCCGGTGATGCGCTCGTAGACCGCGTCGGAAATGATGTGCGCGAGGCGGCGCCAATTTTCCGGCGTCGTGACATACTGCCGGCCATTTCCAAGTTGCTGGCCGCCGAGAACGTCCCAGAGGCGGAATTCGGCTTTGAAGCGCCCATCGGGCTGGCGGGAAAAACGCCCGACGATGAGCGCCTGGGCGTTGATGGAACGCCAGCTTTGGAAGTTAGGCTGCGCATCGAGGCTGGAAATCTTCTCAATGAAGGCGGCGGGATCGACCGGAACAAACAAGCCGCTGCGTTGCAGGTTCGAGGTGATGATCTGCGTGATGCCGTGCGCCGTATCGACGTCGCCCGCGGTGATCGGAATGAACTCGGGGATGGCGATCGGCATCGGCTGAAAATTGCCGCCGGTGATGTCCACGTGAACCTGCGCGGCCGCGTGGCGCGCAGAAAGTGTTATGGCCGCGCCGAACGCGCCGAGCGCAAGCGCGCGGCGGCGCGTCACCGCAGGTAACAGAACGCCGGGCATAGGCTGACGCATCATAATTGTTGAACAACCTGTCTAGTTGGATAGATCGCGCGGGTTGAAACGCACCATAAGGTCTTTCCACTGCGCGTAATGTTCAGGCTTGAGCATCGTGAACGGCTGACATTTCAGCAATGCACGCTTGCCGCTCTCCGCGAGCGCCGGGCCCAACGTTGATGCAGAACCCGCGACCACGATTGGAGATTGCGCCAAGGAACCGTCCTGCTTGAATAGAACCCTAAGATCGACATAAACATTGGTGGTGGAATCGACGCCGGGCGGAGGACTCCAGCAATCTCTGATCCGCTCGCGTAACGCATCGAGCTCAGTCGCCGATAGTTGCGCATCCGGCGCGGCAGTTTGCGCTCCAAGATTGGCGGTAGAGTTGAGCGCAGCACCAGTCGCGGCTTGGCGCTGCGGCTGGCGATGATCAAGCAATTCGGCGATCTGGTTGGCGTTGTATTTCGGAGCGTCAGGCGTCTGCTTGTCCGGTGGCTTGGACTGTTTCTGCTGCTCCTTTTTGTTTAACAGATCAGCGATCTGATCGGGTTTGAAGTCATCAGGCTTTTTGTTTGGTTTCTCCGTCACTTTCGGGTCGGGCTTGGGTTCCGGTTTGGTCTCAGGCTTTGGATCCGGCTTGGCCTCCGCTTTGGCCTCTGGCTTGGGCTCCGGCTTACTCTCGGGCTTCGAGTCCGGCTTTGGCTGCGGCGTAGGTGGCGCTGCCGTGGGAGTGGTTATTTCCGGCTTGTCGACAACCTTGGGAGCGAGTTGCTTGGGCGGCTTGGGGTCGCCAAGCTTGTCAACGAGCGGATTTGGCTTCGGCAGAAGCGGCGCGTTCTCCTGACCGGCGGCCGCGCGCGATATGTCGGCATCAGTGACGATGGAGACGGGAACCAAATCCGGCACTTCGGACGGTTTCGAGCTGGCAAGACTGACCAGCCCGAACAGTAGCAGCGCCGCATGGGCGGTTCCGGATATGACCCAATCGGATCGCAATCCTATTCCCCGTTTTTCTCGTTCGTAATGTTGAGGACCGTCCCAAATCCCGCGTCGTGCAGTCTCCCCAGCACTCGTGCCACCTCATTATAGCAAACATCCCGGTCGGCGTTCACCCACACGGTCGGTGGCTGTTGATTGTTGCTAGCGTCTCTGATCGCCCTGAACTTCGCCTCGATGTCGTCGAGAGCAATCGGACTCTTGTCGATGAAGAGGTCTATCTGACTGGAACAGGCACCTCCGCTCTTTTTGAGCGTAACGTTGAGCGGAGCCTTTTCGGTGTTGAGCACGGTCCCGCCGCGTGTGTCGGGGAGGTCGACCCTGATGGACAAGGTCATCAGCGGCGCCGTCACCATGAAGACAATAAGCAGCACCAACATGACGTCCACAAAGGGCGTCACGTTAATTTCAGCCATCACCCCGCGCCGCCGGCCTCTACGTCTGCCGGTCGCCGGCGCGCTTATGGCGCCTGCCGCCATCCGCCCTCACCCACGCTCGTCGATCTGCCGCGACAAGATCGCGCTGAATTCGTCGGCGAAGCCCTCGAGCCGCTGCGCCTGCCGGTTCACCTCAATCGTGAACTTATTGTAGAAAATGGTCGCCGGGATGGCGGCAACGAGGCCGACCGCGGTCGCAAACAGCGCCTCCGCGATGCCCGGCGCGACCACCGCCAGTGACGTATTTTGCGAGGCGGCGATCGACTGGAAGCTCGACATAATGCCGGTCACCGTACCGAACAGGCCGATAAACGGACCCGCCGACCCGACCGTCGCCAGAACCAACAGCCCCCGCTCCATGAGCTCAACCTCGCGGGCGATGGTCACGTTCATCACTTTTTCGATGCGGGTTTGCAGCCCCGTAAAGGAACGGATGTTGCCCTCGAAACTGCGCTTCCATTCGTTCATCGCGGCAACGAAAATCGCGCCGGTCGAATGTCCAGGTGCCTGCGCCAGCGACTTGTAAAGATCCTCCAACGACTGGCCGGACCAAAACGCCTGTTCGAAGCGGTCGCCGGCTCTGCGTACCCTGCCGAAGTAGAGGGTCCTATTGATGGCTATCGCCCACACCCAGACCGAGCACAGCACGAGCCCGCCCATCACCAGTTTCACGATCCAGAGCGAATTCCAGAACAGGGTGAAGAGCTGAAGGCCTGACGATGACATGAGGCGTCCGTCCTCTGGGCGTCCATCTGGCGGGCCGGCCGGTGCAGGCCGAAAACCGGACCAATAGCAGCGCGCCGTGACCGGAAGCGGCGCGCCAAGCTCGGACCGAACCAAAGAGGCCAGGCAAGCCGCAGCGCGCGCACCGACCAAGACCCGAAATTTCGCGAGGACCAAGCCGGACCCGCCACCGGCCGGACCGAAATCAGTCGCGAAACATGTCCAAACTAGGGCGCCATACTGGTCGTTCCAGCCTACGAAGCCCGAG
>JASHVC010000470.1 GCA_030039655.1 Xanthobacteraceae bacterium
ATGCCTACTTCGGACGGTTGGGCGCCGCAGTGTTCCTCGAAGCTAAATTCTCTGCCGCGACTACCTTCGACTACTTCTCCGGCGGTGCCATATTCGATAAGGCCACCTTCTCCAAGTTTGCCTATTTCCAAGCAACCTTCAGCTCTGATGCTTCATTTCACAGTGCCACCTTCACCGGTGGTGCGGATTTCGCTAACGCCGTCTTCTCCGGCGATGTCTCGTTCATACGAGCCACGTTCTCCGACGCGGCCGTCTTCCTAAACGCCACTTTCTCGGGTGATGCCGACTTCAGATACGTCACTTTCTCCAACCTCGCTATGTTTGACGGCAGCCGTTTCAAGCGGGCTGCAAGCTTCGATGCGATAGAAAGCAAAGCTGCCTTCTCGTTCGCCGACGCGAAATTTGATCGAGTCCCGAGCTTGTTAGGTGCCACCTTTAGAGGCGCGCTCCGTTTGGATAACGTTATCACCCCACGCCTCCGTCTAACGCTTGGTTGGACGCGCGATAAAGACGCGCCGGCCCGCTTCCGGGACCTGAAGCGCCGGGCGCATGAAGCGCTGGACCACGATCGGGAGCTAGAGTTCTTCGCGCAGGAAATTCGCACCTCGCGCTTCCATGCAGGAGGGAAGCTACCGGCGTTCGTACCGCGGGCTTGGGAGTGGCGCTTCTGGTTTGGGCTATTTTACGGAACATTCTCGGACTTCGGCCGCAGCTTCGTTCGCCCCGTTGTGTTCTGGACCCTCTTATTTGCAATCTCTGCAATCCTTTATCTCGGCGAACATGAAGGAATAAAGGAGGCGCGAGCAGCGCAAAATCCTCATGGCCTATGGGAAACTGCCGTCGCGTATGTGGTTACCACCCGCGACGCTTGGTCAAACCCACCCGCATGCGTGCCCCATGGTGGGAGCAACGCCGACGAATTTGCCGCAACGAATGCGGTGAACGAGGCGCTCTATCTCGCACTTAAAAACGGCGTGGTGGTCGGTTTCGATGTCGGCCGCTCTGACACTGCCCGGCGAATCTACGGCTGTTTGTACGGGCTGGCGCCGGATGCCGCCGCCCAGTCGCCCATCGTACCCTACCGCGTGTCGCTTGCTTCAACCGCGCAAACTTTGGCCAGCAGTGTCCTGATTTTGCTTTTCTTTCTTGCCGTGCGGAATTTGCTGCGGCTCAAGTAATTGCCAACGTTGGCCGCCGGCGTCACGGGTGCCGAAGGCCCTGTCCCAGTTTCTTGATTCGCCCTGTGGCGCCATGTACCGTGCGGCTTCTTCATTAAGTCCGCCAGTTCCAATCCCTTCGCCAAACCAGCCACCAGAACCGAGCGCGTATCCAGATGACTGAAAAGTTCGACGAAGCAGCCCAACTGCAGAAGCTGTCGTCAAATCCAGACTTCATGAACCTGCACGAGATCGTCCACAAAGCCCGGCAGAACCTCAACCAGAACGCCTGGGACTATATCGTGGGCGCCGTCGAGACCGAGACGACGCTGCGGCGAAACCGCATGGCGCTCGACTCGATCGCGTTCCGGCCGCGGGTGCTGCGCGACGTCAGCAAGATCGACACCTCGACGGAAATTCTCGGGCGCAAGCTGCGCCTGCCGATCGTGCTGTGTCCAGTCGGAACTCTGGAGAGTTTTCATCCCGAGGGCGCCGCGCCGGTGGTCAAGGCGGTGGGTGAATTCGGCATTGCTCATATGCTCAGCTCGGTGTGCGACCCTGGGCTGGAAGGCGTGGCCAAGGCGGCGCCCGATGCGCTGCGCATGTATCAGCTCTACGTGCGCGGCGACGCGGCCTGGGTTGACGAACATGTGGAACGCGCCATCGCCAACAAATACGCGGCATTTTGTTTGACTGTCGATACCGCCCATTACAGCCGGCGCGAACGTGATATCGCCAAGCGCCACATCACCGGTGGCCGCCGCCGCGCCAGCGGGCGCGAATTCCAGGCCGCGCTCGACTGGAAAACGGTCGACCGCATCAAGAGCAAATTCAAGATTCCGCTCGCCATCAAGGGCATCGCCACTGCCGAGGATGCGAAGCTCGCGCTCGATCACGGCGTCGATTTTGTCTACGTCTCCAATCACGGCGGCCGCCAGCTCGATCACGGCCGCGGCTCGATGGATGTGCTGCCGGAGATCGTCGAAGCTGTCTCGGGCCGTGCCAAAATCGTCATCGATGGCGGCTTCTATCGCGGCAGCGATGTGGTCAAAGCCATCGCGCTTGGCGCCAATTTGGTCGGGCTCGGCCGCATGCAGTGCTATGGTCTCGCGGCGGCGGGTCAGGCGGGCATCGTGCGCATGCTCGAACTCCTGGAGGACGAGATGATCCGTTCCATGGGGCTTCTCGGCGCGACCAGCCTCGGCAAGCTCAATGCCTCCTATCTGCATGCCGCGGCGCCGGCCAATCCGGCGAACGTGTTCAGCGCCTTCCCGCTTCTGGAAATCGCGCCGTACCGGTACTAGGCGCTCGCGTTCGCGGGAGTGGCTGGGCAGGGGGTGAGCATGTCTGATCCCGGCGTCAGGTATGCGGTTGTGGACGGGATCGCACGCATCACGCTGAACCGGCCGCCCGTCAATGCGCTGAGCCTGGAGACGATCCGCGCCATCGTCGCCGCGCTGCGGCGCGCCAGGGCCGATCCTGAGGCGCGCGCCGTCTTGCTGACCAGCGCCGTGCCGCGGCGTTTCTGCGCCGGTCTCGACCTCGCCTTGCTGCTCGGCAAATCCAGCGAACAGGTTCGCGAGGTCCTGCAAGCGCTCTATGTCGATCTGCACGACGCGCAATACAATCTCGGCAAACCGTCAATCGCTGCGGTCGGCGGCGCCGCACGCGGCGGCGGGATGACGATCGCGATTTCCTGCGACGTCATTCTCGCCGGAGAGCAAGCGACGTTCGGTTATCCTGAGATCAACATCGGCGTTTTGCCGGCCATCCACTTCGCTCATCTGCCGCGCATCGTTGGCCGCCACCGTGCTTTCGAGCTTCTGTTCAGTGGGCGTAGCTTTGACGCGAAGGAGGCCTTCGACCTCGGCCTCGTCAGCAAAATCGTTCCGGATGCCGACCTCGATGCAACAGCGATGGCGCTTGCGGTGGATTTCGCCGCGAAATCTCCCGCCGTTATGAGCTTGGCACGTGCCGCTTTCATGCGCCAGAACGACTTGGACTATCGGCGTAGCGTCGCCAGCGCTGTTGAGGATTTCTGCAACGTGGCGGCTACGGAAGCGGCGCAAGAAGGCATCCGAGCTTTCCTGGAAAAGCGTCCGCCGAAGTGGTGATTGAACAGGAATA
>JASHVC010000471.1 GCA_030039655.1 Xanthobacteraceae bacterium
TGTGCTTCGAATGGATGGGACCTATCGCCGATGCCGTCGCCCATCTGCAGCGCTGCGGCGTCGCTGTTGAACGCGGTCCCATGCAGCGCTTCGGCGCCAAGGGCGCCGGTACCAGCATTTACTTCCGCGATCCCGACGGATCGCTGATGGAATTCATGTCCTATACTTGAATTTCGGTGTGCTTGTTTTCATTTTGGAGCAAAGAAGCAAACTACTGGAGCGCACCATGAGCTCACGCGAGGCGCCTGGAGCACACGACCCGACCTTTCTGCCGCCGGATATCCCGATCCCGCGGGACGACGGCGCAGCCCGCCATCTGCCAGGTACGAGACTGCCGGATCTGGCATTGCCCGCGACCAGCGGTGCGGCAGTCAACTTGTCGAAGCTCAAAGGACGGATCGTCGTCTACATTTATCCACGCACCGGTGTTCCCGGCGTCGATGCCCCGCCCGGATGGGACGATATCCCCGGCGCGCGCGGCTGCACGCCGCAATCATGCGGCTTTCGCGACCACTTTGCTGAACTTAAGGCGCTCGGCGTCGCCGACGTGTTCGGACTGTCAACCCAGGACACCGATTATCAAAGCGAGGCCGCGCAGCGGCTGCACCTGCCGTTCCCAATCTTGTCCGACGCCGCGCTGAAGTTAACGCGCGCGCTCAATTTGCCGACCTTCTCGGCGGCAGGCATGACGCTGCTCAAGCGGATGGCGCTGGTGATCGATGATGGCGCGATCACCAAAGTGTTCTACCCGGTGTTTCCGCCGGATAAGAACGCCGACGAGGTGATCGCGTGGCTGCGCGGCTCTCGCGCATGATGCGCGAAGCGGATTACTTGCACTGCTTCTCGAGAGGGTCGAAGACGGCTTGAATCTGCTTGCCGAGCGCGGAATCCGGGTCCACCCCAGAGAGCGAATCCTCCAGTTTCACATAGTCAGGACCTAACTTCTGCTCAAGGTCTTGAATCTGTGTGCTCAGAGCTTGCTGCTTCTTTTCGTCAGTAATGGACGACGCCTGCTCGTACAGTTTGTCCAACTGGCAATAAATTTGAACCTTTGCCTTGTCGGCATTGATCATTTGCACCACTTTTTGCACATCCGGGATTGTCGGCGGCGGCGGTGCCGGCGGCTGATTTTGTTGCGCGTACGAGGCCGCTGGGATGGCAGTGAATATGCTGAGGGCAACGACAAGCTTCAGGTTCATGAAATCCTCCTCGAATGATTGCGTTATGGTGCGGAACTTTCGCTCCGGCGGTCCAACTTGAGAGACGGTCAAAGCGTACTTACAAGGCGTGACCGCCACAAGACCGCGGCTGCTGCATCAACACCAAATTGGGGCGCAAGCGGCGCGGATATCCCTGACGGGTATCCGACGAACGCATTTGCGTCGTCATGGGCTTGGCCCCAATGTGCGGCGTGCACTTGCGAACACCGCACGGAACATCTGCGGCGTGAGTGTGCCGGTATTCGTGTTGTAGCGCGAGCAGTGATAACTGCTAAACAATGTCAGATCGCCGATCGTGGCCTGGGCGCCGTGGCTGAACGGGGCCGCTGAGGTCTTCGCGGACAGCGCCCGGACAGTACTGTCGTGAGCGATCCGGCCAAGGGTGACAACGGCGGAAAGCTTCTTCATCTCGGCGATAGTCAGCGCGAGGAACTCCCGGCAGCTCGTGATCTCCTGCGGTGTCGGCTTGTTCTCCGGCGGCACGCATCGCACCGCGTTGGTGATGCGGCAGTCGACGAGCTTAAGGCCGTCTTCGGGTGAGGCCCCATATTCGCCCGAGGCAAACGCGAATTCCTTCAGCGTCGCGTACAGAAGATCGCCGGCGTAATCGCCGGTGAATGGCCGTCCGGTGCGGTTGGCGCCGCGCAGGCCGGGAGCAAGGCCGACAACGAGCAAACGGGCATCGATTGGTCCGAAGGACGCGACCGGCGCATTGAACCATTGCGGCTCGCGCATGCGCCAGGATTTGCGAAAGGCGACAAGGCGGGGGCAGCGCGGGCAATTGCGGCCGGGCCAGTCGCCTTTGCGCGGCACTGTTGCCGTCCGCGCCCCTAGTCTTCTTCGAACTCGTCGTCTTCGACTTCGACGCGTTGCGAGGTAGGGCTGCGTTGCAGGAACTGCGGGGTGTGGCGCGGCTCGCGTCCCTCGCGCGGTTCCCGGGGTTCGCGCTGCGGGCGCTCCGACGGATCGCGGCCGATCTTCGACTGCAGCTCGATGACGTCGACGAACTGGTCGCATTGACGGCGCAGCTCGTCGGCGACCATGGGCGGCTGGGTCGAGATGGTGGAGACAACCACCACGCGGACGCCGCGCCGCTGCACGGCTTCGACAAGCGAGCGGAAATCGCCATCGCCCGAGAACAGCACCATCTGATCGATGTGCGGTGCGATTTCCATGGCGTCGACCGCAAGCTCGATATCCATATTGCCCTTGACCTTGCGCCGCCCAGTCTGATCGACGAACTCCTTGGTCGCCTTGGTGACGACGGTGTAGCCGTTGTAATCGAGCCAATCGATCAGCGGCCGGATCGACGAATACTCCTGATCCTCGATCACTGCCGTGTAATAGAAGGCGCGTACCAGATAACCTCGCGACTGGAACTCGCGCAGCAGGCGCTTGTAGTCGATATCGAAGCCGAGCGATTTCGCCGTGGCGTAAAGGTTGGCGCCATCAATGAACAGCGCGATTTTTTCGATCTGTGCCGACATAGGGTCTCTCGTGAGTGTCTCTCGTGATAAAACCGGCTCGGCCGCAAAGCAATCGGCCGTCCCGGCGCTTTGTCAAAAGTCTTGTCGCCATCCGAAACATTCGGCAAGCAGTTCTGCCGTATAATGGCAAGCGTACTTTGGCAAATGCAGCGATAGCAAGTGTACTAAGCGCAAGCACCGTTCGTTGGAACAGTGCGGCACGCCGTCGCGGGAACTCGACCCGTTGCTTGGAAAAGCGCGATCAGGCACCGCGTAAAAATTCCGGTAACAGAGCACGGCGCACCCGCCAAGTTAAAAATGGACCGGTAAAAATCGCAACCTGAGATCGGCCTTGCGTTTGGAGGGTCGTGACGATACGTAATCGAACACTACGGCAACTTCCATTTGCAGGAACCCTGCCAAGGAGGCCGTCAAGAGTTGTCCCAAGAATTGACCATGGTTGGTCCCAAGAGTGACCGCAGACCCGACCTCAGGAGCTTAGCCAAATGGCCCGTGTGACCGTCGAAGATTGCATCGACAAGGTCGAGAACCGCTTCGATCTTGTTCTGCTCGCCAGCCACCGTGCGCGCATGATCTCCTCCGGGTCCCAGATCGCCGTAGAGCGGGACAAGGACAAGAATCCGGTCGTGGCGCTGCGTGAGATTGCCGAAAAGGCGGTCTCGCCCGAGGACCTCAAGGAAGAGCTGGTCCACTCCCTGCAGAAATATGTTGAGGTCGACGAGCCCGAACCCGAGGCCGTGCCCCTGATCGGCGCCCCCGGCACCGGGGTGGACGCGGATGACACCGATGTCACCACCGACCGCATGAGCGAGGAAGAGCTGCTCAAGGGCCTCGAAGGTCTCACGCCGCCCGAGAGCGAGCCCGAGCCCGACCCCGGGGACGACGAGGAATAGGGCGCTCTGTCGCTGGCGCCTCGTCGTTAACAAATCGTTGCTGTGGCCAGTGTTGCCGGCCCCCGGCCGGGACAGCGAAGTTACTTGCGGAATGGTGCTGCGCCTTGTGGCGTTGGCGTGCCTGCATGATATCTTGGTGACAAGCGCTGCCAATCTGTCAGGCAACGCCCAGAAACACCAAGGATCGCCGAGGCACCCCAAGGTACCCCATGGCGCGCTCGCCAATCGATCTGCCGCGGATGCAGAATCAGCCGCGCTTCCGGGGCGCGGTCGCCCGAGGCCTGCAGCTAGTGCCGCGGCGGGCAGAGGCCGTGCCGCCGCCCCCGCCGCGCAGGCCGCAATTGATGCGGCAATACGAGCTGATTGACCGGGTGAAGCAGTACAACCCCAACGCCAACGAGGATCTGCTCAATCGCGCCTACGTCTACGCCATGAAGGCCCACGGCGAGCAAACGCGCGATTCCGGCGACCCTTACATTTCCCATCCCCTCCAAGTCGCCGCGATCCTCACCGACCTGAAGCTTGACGACGCCACCATCGCGGCGGCGCTCCTGCACGATACGATCGAGGATACGGATGCGACCCGCGCCGAGATCGATCGTCTCTTCGGCCCGGAAATCGGCCGCCTGGTCGAAGGCCTGACCAAGTTGAAGAAACTTGACCTCGTAACCAAGGAGGCCAAGCAGGCCGAAAAT
Organism: Xanthobacteraceae bacterium; assembly: GCA_030039655.1. Next base: position 4,296 of record JASHVC010000471.1, read on the forward strand.
CTACGCAAGCTCCTGCTCGCCATCGCTGACGACGTGCGGGTGCTGCTCATCAAGCTCGCCGACCGTTTGCACAACATGCGAACGCTTGGCCACCGGCCGCCGGACGCGCGCCGGCGCACCGCTGAGGAGACCCTCGACATCTACGCCCCTCTGGCCGGCCGCATGGGCATGCAGGAGATGCGCGAGGAGCTGGAAGATCTGTCGTTCCGCGAACTCAATCCGGAGGCCTACAAGGTTATCACCGAGCGCCTGGAGGCACTCGCCGAGCGCTCCAGCGCCTGGATCGAAGAGATCGAGCAGCAGCTCGCCAAAAAGCTCGGCGATCGAGGCATCACCGCCGAAGTGTTTTGCCGGCACAAACGTGCGTATTCGATTTGGCGCAAGATGGAGCGCAAGGCCGTCGGGTTCGAACAGCTATCCGACATCCTTGGCTTCCGCGTGATCGTGGAAACCGCTCCAGAGTGCTATCAGGCGCTCGGCATCGTGCACACCAGTTGGCCGGTCGTGCCGGGACGGTTCAAGGACTACATTTCGACGCCTAAGCAGAATGATTACCGTTCGATCCACACTACGGTGATCGGCCCCGGTAAGCAGCGGGTTGAACTGCAGATTCGGACCCGCGAAATGCAACAGATTGCCGAATACGGCATCGCGGCGCACGCCCTCTACAAGGACGGGGTCGGTTCGCCCACCGAAATGCTGTCGCGCGAATCCAACGCCTATGCGTGGCTACGCCATACCATCGAGCTGCTGGCCGAAGGGTCCAACCCCGAGGAATTTCTTGAACACACCAAGCTGGAATTGTTCCATGACCAGGTTTTCTGCTTCACACCGAAGGGCAAGCTGATCGCGCTGCCGCGCGGTGCTACGCCGATCGATTTCGCCTATGCGGTGCACACCGACGTGGGCAACATGGCGATCGGCGTCAAGATCAACGGGCAAATCGGGCCGCTCAGTTCGCCGCTGCAAAACGGCGATGAGGTGCAGATCCTCACCTCCGAGGCCCAGGTCGCGCCGCCGTCAGCTTGGGAGTCGATCGTCGTGACCGGCAAGGCGCGCGCCGCCATCCGCCGCGCCACGCGCGAAGCGGTGCGCAGTCAATATTCGGCCTTCGGCCGGCGCATCGTTGAGCGGCTCTGTCAGCGCGCCAAATTCGAATATTCCGATGAAAAGCTCGAAGGCGCGTTGCCGCGACTTGCCCGCGCCTCAATCGACGATGTCATGTCGGCGGTCGGCCGCAGCGAACTGCGCGCGTCGGATGTCGTGCGCGCCATGTATCCCGACTACAAGGACGAGCGGGTCACCCCCGTTGCGCCCAAAGCGGAGAGCGGCTGGTTCGGGCTCAAGCGCGCCAAGGCGGTGAAGTTCAAGCTGCCGGGCGAGACCGACAGCAGCGCCGCGATCCCGATCCGCGGGATCAATACCGATCTGCCGGTGCGTTTTGCACCCAACGGCGGCGCCGTGCCGGGCGATCGCATCGTCGGCATTATGACGGCGGGGGAGGGCATCACCATTTACCCGATCCACTCGGAGGCCCTAAAGGAATTCGAGGACCAGCCGGAACGATGGCTCGATGTGCGTTGGGACGTCGAGGACGATCAGGTACCGCAGCGGTTTCCGGCGCGGCTGCGGGTCCAATCGGTCAATGAGCCGGGCACGCTGGCGCAGATTGCCCAGGTGATCGCCGAGCACGACGGCAACATCGACAATGTGAAGATGAGGCGGCAGTCGCCGGATTTCACCGAGTTGACTATCGACCTTGAGGTCTACAACCTCAAACACCTCACTTCGATCATCTCGCAGCTGCGGGCAAAAAAGGTCGTGGCCGTCGCCGAGCGCGTGAACGGATAATCGCCCGCGGGCCAGGCATGCCGGTTCCTCCCATTCGCCTTGGCGTCAACGTCGATCACGTCGCGACCGTGCGCAACGCGCGCGGCGGGCGCCACCCCGACCCCGTCGCGGCGGCGAAAATTGCGATCGCGGCGGGGGCCGACGGCATTACCGCCCATTTGCGCGAGGATCGGCGCCACATTCGCGACGACGACATGGCGCGGCTGAAGGCTGAAATCGACAAGCCGCTCAACTTTGAAATGGCCGCGACTGAGGAGATGGTGGCGATAGCGGTTCGCACCAAGCCGCACGCGGCCTGCCTCGTTCCTGAGCGGCGCGCCGAAGTGACGACCGAGGGC
>JASHVC010000472.1 GCA_030039655.1 Xanthobacteraceae bacterium
GGCAGCCTCTACAAGCCTGCTCCAAGCGCGAGTGATCCGCTCATCACTCAGAGAAATTGGCGCACGGGTCCACTCTCGTCGGAGAATTCCCTGTAATACCTGGCCGTGAATACGCGTAAAAGCCGGCGGCACTGCCTCACCTATCATGTCGCGGACGTTCGTGTGGCCCCATTTGTTGAGAGCATCGCCCCAGGCAAGAAGTCGTCTGTTTTGCAGGCGCGCGACCATGATAGTGCTCGATACAGTCAAATGGAGTGCATAAAAGAAGCCAACCGGATAGACGACAGTCCATAACCAGAAGAAAAATGCGTTGGCAGCAAAATATCCGTATCTGTAGTACGTCGCGTTGAATACATCGTTGCCCCAGTAGTCCAATGGACGATTCAGGTGGCTAAATATCGTGATCGACGACGCGGCCCCAATAAACATCAAGAGCCACAGCATATTTCTCCACTTTCCTCGCAGAAAGAGCGAGTCGATGTGTGGCCGCGCGAGTGCCCGAATATCGGAGAGGTCAGCACTGGCAGTGAGCAGAGAGTCGATGTGCTCAAGAAGCCGCAGAAAATACGAGATTGCATGGTACGTCGTGAGCAAAATAAGGGGTGCCGCAGCCAGAGACGCCAGAAATCCATAGTGCGTCAGCAACCCCCGACCAGGGGCCGGCAATGTCAAGGTGTGATCGGCCTCCGACGCGCCGATGGCAAGAAGCAACCACGCGACTGATGCCAAGACAATTGCAGCAACGATTGATCGTCGTGGTCGCATCGATTTGTCAAAAAAGACCTTTCCCACGTCCTTTGAGAGGCCGACGGACATTGCGCAACGACCATAATTCCAAGTTATGAGCATTTAGCGGCCCGACTAAACAACTTTAACCGGGATAATTCAACCTCCAGATGTTGGGCCGCCTGCTGAAAAAGATATCTATTGCAGCTAGAGAAAATTGCCGTCCTGAAACTTCAATGAGACAGCGGCATCGATAGCGCAGATGAGGACACCGCTAAGCAAGAATCTCACAGGGGATCCTTCCCCGATGAACTTAATCACCTCTCTCAGATGGATCAAAATGGCTAAAGCTGTTGCGACGCTTCGAAATGCGCATATCGAACTCGACGCCGTCGTCGAAATTTCCACCTCAGCTGCTTTGTGCCTTTGGCACCCCCGCGTTTGTGCCTGCCTCCTCCCCGGTGCTGTGCAGCGATATAAGCAGTCAAGAAGTTACTCCCTTCGCTCGTGTTGATTCTCGGAATAATCCTCGTCTCTTTGGCATCAAAGACGATGTCCTACACGATATGGAGTGCGTGCCAGAACTGCACGAACTACCCCCTGCACGCATGAAGTCCGATCACTATGATTTTGCTGATGGCAAACCAGGAGGAGGACAAAGCGAAGCGTAAGATCGTTCCCGCGGTTTCCAGGTGTCTATCAGACGGCACTCTGGTGGAGCTTGTGTATCGGCCGGAGGATCGTCAGACGATGTTCGCGCTGTACAATGCCGGCCGATGGACCTTGCAGCAGCGTCATGACATCGAAGGCGCGCGACTCGTTCCATTTTCACCGCAAAATAATCTCATACGAAATGAAGCCGTGCTGTTGCCCTCCGAACCGCGCATGTACGGCAGCGAGCAGAAGCTCCTGTCAGAGGTTGGAGAATTCATCCATCACTACGTTGATCTAAGCGAGGCGCTCGAAAAAATCGCCACTTACTATGTCCTGCTTTCTTGGCTTTACGATGCCTTCAACGAATTGCCGTATCTGCGTCTGCGAGGCGATTTCGGCACGGGGAAAACCAGGGCTCTACTGGTCCTTGGATCGGTCTGCTACAAACCGTTCTTCGCGAGCGGCGCCTCGACGGTCTCGCCGATATTCCACACGCTCGACGCGTTCAGGGGAACGCTCATCTTCGACGAAGCCGATTTCCGATTTAGTGACGAGCGCGCGGAGATCGTCAAAATCCTTAACAACGGCAATGTGCGCGGCCTGCCGGTTCTGCGAACGATGATGAACAGGCAGCGCGAATTCAATCCGCAGGCATTTCAAGTATTCGGACCCAAGATCGTCGCAACTCGCGCCGCGTACGAGGACAAAGGTCTGGAGAGCCGTTTTCTGACGGAGGACATGGGTTCACGGCCGCTACGGCCCGACATCCCGATCAACCTGCCGGACGATTTCAAAGAAGAAGCCCGTGAGCTGCGAAACAAGCTCTTGCTGTATCGCTTCCATCGGAGGTTCGAAGTCAGTATCAATCCCGGCCTCGTTGATCCCGATCTGGAGCCTCGACTCAACCAAATACTGTTGCCGCTGCTCAGCATCATCGAAGATCCAGACGTCCGTGCCGAACTGCGATCCGTTGCCTCGAATGCGCAGGCCAATCTCGTGGCTGAGCGCGGCCTCCTTGCTGAGGCCCAGGTATTGGAAATCCTGGCCGACATCATGGGCACGATCCGGCGTGCCGTGGTTCCCGTGGGCGATATAACGGCCGGAATGATCGAACGATACGGGGCCGAATACGAGCGGCCGATTACCAACCGCTGGGTCGGCGGGATTCTGCGCAAACGCCTTAATTTGCGAACGTACAAAAGCCATGGCGTGTACGTCGTGCCAGTGAGCGAACGCCCAAAGGTGGAACAATTATCCGCACGCTACGGGATAAGCGTCATAACCGATGTCCGTCCGCCGGTAGAATTGGGGGATGTGGGGACGTCGGGGACTGACTAGCGGCGTTGCTGGACAAACCGGCGAGGGCGAACATAGGTCGAATGTTCATACCGCCCCTGGCTTCTTATTGGAGAATTTCGTCCCCACGTCCCCATGTCTACCCGATTTGGAGGCGTGTGCTGTGGCCCATGGTCTGACTTGAGTGCCGCGGAGCCAGCCCTGCGCTGATTTGGTACGTTTGGCTCCCTCCCTCTCTTCGCATCTTTCGGCGACGATAGCGCGCGTGCCAGCCGTGTCGCATGGTTGGCCAACGCATTGCTCCATGAAAAAACGACTTGGATGCTACGTACGCCACTACCGGCTTCGCTGGGGATTCAGCCAGGACGAACTCGCTTTTCTCGCCGGCGCCAAAAGCAGAACCGCCATTTCATATGTCGAAGGCCAGCGCCGCGCGCCGAATCTCGCGACCGCGTTTGCGCTCAACCTCATATTCGGCGCCAATCCTGCCGAACTATTCCCCCGGCTCGCCGAGGAGGTTGAGGACGGCGTCATGGCCCGCGCGTATGACCTTTATGAACGCTTGCAAGGAAACCCATCGAAGCGCACCCAGGCGAAGCTCGACTTTTTGGAGGAGCTGTTTGAACGCGCGAAGCTGAGAAACGCCGACGAGTCAAAGACACTGGTATGGTGAAGCGATACGATCTCGTGCTCGCCATTTACTTGTCCAAACGCGACTTCGCCTTTGTATTATTTGAGGGATCGTTGTCGCCGATCGACTGGGGCATAACGGGACGTCCCGGCACCAAGAAACGCCCGCGGCTCCTCAACAGGGTCGCCCGTCTGTTACATGGATTTCAACCTGACGTGCTGGTTCTTGAAGACACGTCGTGGACGGGAACGCGCCGGTCCAAACGTATCGTGAACCTGAATGCGTCGATCTTCGAGCTGGCCGAGCAAGCCGATATTCCAGTTTGCGCGTTCTCGCGAGAGCGTGTGCGTGTTGCCTTCAATTACCTGGGATCGCCCACGAAGCAAGCTATCGCGGAGGCGATCGCAAAGCACATACCAGCCTTTGAGAAGTACCTGCCGCCTCCCCGGAAATCCTGGACGACCGAACACCCGCGCATGGGGCTGTTCGACGCTACTGCACTCGCTCTGACATTCTTTCAAGACGAAGCAGGCGGTCCGAGCAATCAGCCTCGATAGGGTTGCGCTCCCTCCCACTCGGGAGTGTCGGAATGGTCCGACGCTCCCTCTGTGTGAAGGAGCAATTAATGACCAGAGATGTTCTTTCCAGGCGTGACGTCTATCACGCCATCACCGAAAAGATCGCGGCGGCAATCGAAGCCGGCGCGGGAGAGTACCAGATGCCGTGGCATCGGGGCGTTATTCGCCCCGTCAACGCCTCGACGGGGACGCCTTACCATGGCGTCAACGTGATCGCGCTTTGGGGTGCCGCGAACGACCGCGGTTACCGCTCGGGGTACTGGGCCACCTATCGGCAGTGGAATGCCATGGGCGCCCGGGTGCTGAAACGGGAGCGCGGCTCGATGGTCGTGTTCTTCAAGTGCTTGTCGGCGGCTGCAGAAGAGAATGCCGATCGGGACAAAGAGCCCGTCGAGAAACAACGCTTCGTCGCGCGGGCCGCGTGGGTCTTCAACGCCGATCAGGTGGACGGGTGGTCCATTCCAGCGCTCGAAAATCGCAGCCCAGTGGAGATTAGGGAGCATGTTGAGGTGTTCATCACCAAAACCGGCGCCAACATTCGCCCCGGCGGCGACGCTGCCTTCTATGACTGGGCCGGCGACTATATCGCCGTCCCGCGCCCGGAGGACTTCGTCAACACCAGCACCAGTTCGGCGACCGAAGGCTACTATTCGGTCGTTCTCCATGAGCTGACGCACTGGAGCGGTGCTGCACCGCGGCTTGCCCGCAATCTGCGGGGCCGCTTCGGCGATCACGCGTACGCCATCGAGGAGTTGGTCGCGGAGTTCGGCGCCGCCTTCCTGTGCGCCGACTTGCATGTCGCCAACGAGCCGCGCCTGGACCACGCTTGCTACGTCTCGTCGTGGCTGCGCGTCCTCAACAAGGACCGCACCGCCCTATTCGCCGCAGCAAGCAGCGCCAGCGTCGCGGCCACCTACCTTCTCGATCTTGGAGGGAGGCCGCGATGAACGTCCAGGAGCGGATACGCGATCGAACGCGCATCAGGGAGTTGAATGATGCGTTTCGCACCTCGTTCGTCGGGGGCGTCGTGCTTGTGACCGCCGGCGTAGAGGCGCTCGCTGCCGATCTCAAGGCACGAGTACTCAAGAAAGTCCGGGATTTCTCGGATTTCCCCGTAAGAGACAACCCTTCTGCGGAGCACGACCTCGGGACCTTCGAACTGAGCAACCAACAGTTCTTGTTCAAGATAAACTACTTCGATCGCGAACTCGAGAGTGGCTCGTCCGATCCGGCCGATCCGTCGCAAACTACCCGCGTTCTCACCGTCATGCTAGCTTCGGAGTATTGACCATGCCGGAGTCAGCGAACGACTTCACCGAACCGCTGTTCTTTCCAGTTGGCTAGCCTCTGATGCCAACCGATTCATGAGCAGCCGAGAGTGACATGCCGGCCTCTGGGACAAAGAGTCGGCTCGCCTCTGTGATCCACAACTTATCGAGACACACAACAGCGCCCCGCTCGCGAATGCGAGCGGGGCATCTTCATCAACCCTGCCAAGACCATGCTCTCCATCGACGGTTTGACGGTCGATTGAAGGGGCGCGATCAGATAGCCTTCGCCGCGGGTCGGCTCGACCGCCTGCGATTCAAGGTCACCGCGGCGGCAGTATTTCTGGGTCGCGCAAAGGCATTAAGTGCGATGCGCTTTGGGCGCCGATCCACGACGTTCAGCCAAGAAGCGATAGGGATGGAAAGCCGGCGCGCTCCCACGGAACGCTCAGCAGGTGCCCGCTCGGTTCCGGAGGTTTTTCCGACGACGTGAAGGCGGGAAGGACCTTAAAGAGGAACATCTTCGAACCGCGACCGGCAGCAAACCGATCGAGCAGTGCCATCATGGAACGCATGCGGGCGATGTTGGTGGTGACGATCGGGACAAAGAAATTCGGAAACCCGAAGTGAGAGCGGTATATGCCCTGCTCCACGACGGCCGTGTAGGCCGCAAACTTCCTGGCGATCGAAGAGCGGTCAATGGCGCTGGCGTCGAGTGGCTCGGTGGCGCAATCGGCCTCTACGCCCGGAAAGAAGAGATAGCTGCGCTTACCCTCGATCGTTCGCTCAAGGCCGAAAGGCGTTCCGTCAGCAACAACGTCTCCGGACCGGGATTCGCCACGCAGCGAATAGGTAACTGGAATTGATGCAGGATTGGAGGCCTCGCGTGTAGCCTTTGGAGTGTGCTCGCTGGCGAGGATCTCCGGCCACGTAATCAGCCTAACATTGGGATTCTCACTGGTGCCGAGTTCGATCGACGCTATGACTTGGGCGACCATGAGCTCGTGGATGAAATTGCGATGATAGGTTTTGGTTGGGGACGGCAGCCCGCGGTCCCGCAACAGGCGCGCACCGCGCTCGTCGAGCTCGTAAATAAGAGGTCGGCAATTGGCGGCGGCACTGTGGCGCTGTTGGTGGGGTCGGGAGAGGAACAGGTTGGGCTTGCGCGAAAGCAGGTTGAGCCGGTAGCTGAGGGCCTTTGCACTGCCGCCGATGAAGGCGTGAATGTAGTCGGCGGGAAGATAGCGATACCGACTAAGCAGTTTGAAAATTTCGAAATCACGCTCCGTAGGATGCGCGACGATTGGCGCGCCACCACTGCGCGAAACAGGATCACGATTCCAGCGCGACGCGCGCCGATGCTCTTTGACAACTGCGTCCATGACGAACGCAATAGATCAAATGAATATCGAGGAAAACGTTCGCCACGAAGAATCAGCGGCTACTGTGAGCACCTACGCGCCACGTCGAGCGAGCAAAATATTTATTCGTCACCCCACTTGTCGGCCGGCTCGGCGTGGTCGCCGGTGTGCGGATCATTGGATAGTGTGGCCGCGCGATCGGGCGATTGATTTGCGGGACCGGCGCCCGTCTCCGGACCATCCATAGCCGGCGCTGACAGGTGAGCTGGTCCCTGGTCTGGACTGTGCGCGGCGAATGAAAATTGCTCGCGCATCTTTGCCCGAATAGCTTCTTGCTCAGCTGCGGACATCTTGAGGAGCTTATCGATCTCCAAGCGCGGGACCTTAAGGGCAATCCCTGCTGAGGTGAAGTCGCGGACGAAGACCGCAAAGGTGCCCTGCGGCAGCGAGCGCAGCGTGTCGGCGTTCATGCGCAGCTTATCCGAAAGATACTTGGCCTCGTCGTCACTGTTGGCCATTCGGATGGCGCAGTTGGATAGGGCATCGAGGACGTTGGCACTGGTGATCTGTGCAGTGCGTTGATGCGCCATGATCATCGCGATCTTCTGGCTGCGACATTCGTCGAGGATCGTAGAGATCTTGTCGTCTCGGCGGATAACGTTTTGGCACTCATCTATATAGAAGTAGCAAGGCTTCTTTTGGTTGTCCGGCCTGCCCGCTCGCTGCTGCGCCGCCGCGAGCACAAGAGCGATAAAGAAACGACCGAAAAACTCGCTGCCCTCGTCGCCGAGCTGCTGCTTACCATTGTCGATAAGAATGATCTTGCCGCCGTCCATGGCCTGACCGATGTCGAGCTTGGTCTTCGGGGCGCTAAACATCTGCTTGATGATGGGATTAGTCATAAGGAATTGGAGGCGCCAGGCGAGTTGCTGGCGGGTCTCGCTATAGGTCTTGGAATCGAAGTGGCGCGCGAAAAAGTCCCTGAGGTCGGGACGCAGCTTATCGATATGACTCCGATATGGACCAATGCCGTTTTCGATGACATCTCGGAAGGTGTCGAGGGTGGCATTCGGAACGGCTTCGACCAAGGCCGGCAGCACCGAGCGGAAGAGCGTCATCTGCAAGGCGGTCATCTTGGCTTCGAGAAGCGCGCTGAAGACATATTCGAGAAGCGAAACCGTGTGCGCGATATTCGTTTTAGGAATGTCGAGCGGGTTGAGCGCCAGCGGATAGTCCGGGTCCGGTTCAATAAGGAGCAAGCGATCCTTGACGGCGGCAAGCTCCTTGATGGGGTTGCTGAGGTCGCCCTTGCTGTCCATCACAATGATAGAAGCGTCGCGCTTCAAGTCATCGAGAAACATCGAGTGAAGCAGCGTGGTCTTGCCGCGTCCCGGTGGGGCGATGATCCAGTGACCCGAAAAGCGCTGCTCTTCGGGCAATGTGAACGGGAGCGGCATCGAGAACAGCTCCAAGAGTGGGGTA
>JASHVC010000473.1 GCA_030039655.1 Xanthobacteraceae bacterium
GCCGACCTTGGAGGAAACCAATTGTTTCAAGCGCCGATCCTAGGGGCGCCTTCGTTGCTACCATCCAATACCAACCAATCGCTGTTCTCGGGCAAGCTTACTCTCTACATTTTCCTAGGCTTTGTTCTGTTCAGCTCTCTTCTTGCATTCTGCAGCTTACCAAGTATGCCTTGAAGACAGATCAAGGACGACCCGCCGGTACTCATGCGGTGCTTCCGGTCGATGAGTTAGCCTTCGCCGAGGACCGCCTTCCGGACTCACCACATTTTTGCCGATTGTGAGGGATCGTTGGAATGTGAGGGTGAGAAGTGTCCACAAAGCCGGTTATGGACACAAGTGCGATCAAGCGGCGGCGTCACCGCTCTTGGCCTGAGGCGTTGAAGCGGGAGATCGTAGCGGCGTCGTTTGCGCCGGGCTCGTCGGTCTCAGTGGTCGCCCGGCAATACGACGTGAATGCGAACCAGGTATTCAGTTGGCGCAAGCGCTATCGCGACGCCTCGCCGGCGCCGTGCGATTCATCGGTTTCCCGCCTGATGCCTGTGGTGATTACCGCGGAACAGGATGGTGTGGCCGCACCGTCGACCATTGCGGAGAGGATCGAGATTGATGTCGCCGGCAAGTATCGTGTCTGCGTGGGCAGTGGCTTCGATCGGCAGGCTTTGCGGCGCGTGCTCGATGTGTTGGAGCGGCGATGATTCCGGTTCCCTCGGGCGTACGGGTCTGGCTGGCGGTCGGGCGCACCGATATGAGGCGCGGCATGAATGGCCTGGCTCTCCAGGTCCAGGAAGCGTTGCGGCGCGATCCCCATGCTGGCGATCTGTACGTTTTTAGAGGTGCCCGAGGTGACCTGATCAAGATTCTTTGGCATGACGGTCTGGGCATGTCGCTCTACGCCAAAAGGCTGGAGAAGGGCCGCTTCATCTGGCCTTCGCCGAGCGACGGTGTGCTCGCGATCTCGGCATCGCAGCTTGCCTACATGCTTGACGGAATCGATTGGCGGAACCCGGTTCATACTTTCCGACCGGAGCGTGCGGGATAATTTGCTGGGGTCTTGGTTTTTTTTGCAGTCAGCCGCCGAGTTTTGTGATTCTGTCGTTGCATGGATTCGCGTCTTGACATTGACGCGCTGAAGGCAGCGCTCTTCGCTGAAGCGGCTCGCGCCGCGCACGCCGAAGCCGAACTCGCAGTGGCAAGAGCGAAGGCCGCCGATGATCAAGCCCTGATCGCTCATCAGCAACTGCGGATTGAGAAGCTCACGCGTCAGCTCTACGGGCCGCGCTCGGAACGCACGTCACGGCTTCTCGACCAGATCGAGTTGCAGTTCGAGGAACTGGAGAGTTCGGCCACCGAAGACGAGATCGCCGCCGAGATGGCGTCGGCCAAGACCACGACGGTGGCGGCCTTCACCCGCAAGCGTCCAGCGCGCAAGCTGTTCCCGGAGCACCTTCCGCGTGAACGGATCATCGTACCGGGACCGACAAGTTGTCTTTGCTGCGGCGGCAGCCGGCTGCGCAAGCTGGGTGAGACCATCACCGAGACGCTGGAATCGATTCCACGCCAGTGGAAGGTGATCCAGCACGTGCGCGAGAAGTTCACTTGCCGGGACTGTGAGAAGATCAGCCAGGCGCCGGCGCCGTTCCATGTGATCGCAAGAGGTTGGGCTGGTCCAAGCCTGCTGGCGATGATCCTGTTCGAGAAGTTTGGCCAGCATCAGCCGCTCAACCGTCAGGCCGAACGCTATGCCAAGGAAGGTGTGCCGCTGAGCCTATCGACCTTGGCCGACCAGGTCGGGGCCGGTTGCGCGGTGCTGGAACCAATCCTCAGGCGCATTGAAGCGCATGTCTTCGCGGCTGAACGATTGCATGGCGATGACACCACCGTGCCGGTCCTGGCCAAAGGCAAGACGGTTACCGGGCGATGTTGGGTTTATGTGCGCGACGATCTGCCTTTTGGCGGCACCGCGCCGCCGGCGGCAATGTTCTATTACTCGCGCGACCGAGCGGGCGAACATCCCCAGGCGCATTTGGCCAACTACGCTGGGATTTTCCAAGCCGACGCTTACAGCGGTTACAACAAGCTCTACGAGCCCGATCGCCAGCCAGGTCCGATCTTGGAAGCAGCCTGCTGGGTCCATGCCCGCCGCCCGTTCTTTGTCATGGCGGATGTGGCCGAGAATGCCCGTCGCAAAGCGCAAGGCAAGATGCCAGCGGCGATCTCACCGCTAGCCATCGAGGCGGTCCGGCGCATCGATGCGCTGTTCGAGATCGAGCGTTCAATCAATGGCCAGAGTGCCGAGCAGCGCCGCGCTGTCCGGCAGGAGCTCAGTGCTCCATTGGTCACCGATCTGGAAAGCTGGATGCGCGAGCAACGCGCCAAGCTCTCCCGCGGCAATGACGTTGCCAAGGCCATGGACTACATGCTCAAACGCTGGTCTGCGTTTACCCGTTTCCTCGAGGATGGCCGCATCTGCCTATCGAACAATGCCGCGGAAAGAGAGCTGCGCGGTATCGCACTTGGCAGAAAATCGTGGTTGTTCGCCGGCTCCGATCGCGGCGGACGCCGCGCAGCTTCCATGTACAGTGTCATCAGCACGGCAAAATTGAACAACGTCGATCCGCAAGCTTGGCTGACCGATGTGCTGACCCGTATCGCCGAGCATCCGGTTCACCGGCTCGACGAACTGCTGCCTTGGAACTGGTGCCCGATCAGCCCGCGGGTCCGTCAGGCTGCTTGACCGTGGCCGGGATAAGCCACGTCTTCACAATCAACCGTGTCGCCGAAATGCTCGGCGAAAGCGAGGACTGGCTACACGAACTCTCGATCGACATGTTCTCTGAGGATGGCTGCCTGCGCGTCTACGGCGTCGGCGAGGACGGCGTAACAGCCTTCACCGATGATGGCATCGAGTACCTTAAGCAAATTATCGCCGACGAGAGAGCTGCAGGAAGAGCGCCGCCTCAGATCAAATCCACCGAATAGCGTCCTGCGGTGCTCACCGCATGCTGACGTCGATGAGGCAGGCTGGCACTTATCAACGCATCTCGTCGTGTCATCGAATATCACCATCATCGCCATGCCGCCGAAAAATCTCGTAGATCACTGCTGTTACGCTTGGAACAAGCTCGTTGATCAACCGTAACGGATCATGTCCATCGGATTGGGCGGTTGGGCAAATGGGGTTTTGATCAACGAGTCTTGTATTGGCAGTCAGACTTTCCAGCGCGATATCCAGATTTGCTCCTTGACCAACCGAGATGCCTCTTCGATGGCTTCCTCGGCCTCCTTGAGTTGCGCTGCGGTCTGGTCCGGATCGGTTCGCATTAAGCCTCCCTGGCGGTCCCCACTCTCGGAAATCCTTCGCAAATCATAGTACGCGGCAGAGGCGTCAGCGACCGATTGGCGCTCGGCGCGTGGAAGTAAGCGCCGAATCTCGATAATTAGCGCCGGAAATTTCCTGTGGGCATACTCCTCATAAATGCCTGAGCCGCCTACCGAGCCACTACTCCCGTCAAGGCAATCTGCCACCTGCAGAAACAACATCGGTCGGTTGGAAACGTTCAACCTTTGGGCGTCGAGCTTTACTCGGCGCCCCTCAATGTACTGTATGCAATACTGCACGCGGCCCGCGATTTCTGTGTCGAGCCGCTGAAGCGTTTCGCGGTCTCGTGCCGCCGAACGTAAACTGTCCTCATGCGAGGAATACGCCCAGGTCGCCAGACCGACGACGATGGTCGACAGGAACCAAAGCGCGAACGTAGAGTTCAAGAACAGCCACAATCTTTTTCATTTGGAGGCCATCGGCCGATCGGAGGCAAGTTGCTTACGAATGGCTTCGCGGAAGACTTCTTCGTCGAGTATGCGACGCTTTTCTTTGACACTTAGCATGCCCTCCTCCGCGCGCGTTATGGGCCCCACCGCTTAATCCGGATTTCCTCGGTGACAATTCGGCGCGCCTCCTCAACCGCGCTTACCGCCTCGCGGAATTTGCGCTGGCGCTCGCCCGGAGATCCTGTCCACCTTTTCATCTTGTCGGCGCCCTCCGATCGCAACTTGATATCGAAATAGCCGGTCAGGGCGTCGCGCAAGGGTTGACGTTGATTAATTGGAAGGCGCTGCGTGGCCTCGAGCAGTAGGGATGAGAAATTGCGCCTCGCGTATTCCCCGTAAGTGTTGCTGTCGGCATCTAAGGTTCCCAGCACAAGATTGAAAACTGTTGCTTCGTCCCAAGCATCCGGTGCCCGCGCAATACCGTATGGCGCTTCCTCAAGAAAGAACAGCGATGCCTCAAGCCGTCCAGAAATCTCGACGTCCAGGCGCCCGATCGCTTCTTGTTGGCGGGCGGCATTGTTGAATGCATCCCGTAGTGATGAGTAGGACCAGATGACCATTCCGACAAGGAGGGTCGATAGAACCCAAAGCACGAATTTCGCGTTTACAAGGGACCATATCTGGCTCCAGCGGGTGGAGGGTGCTGAGAGATATCGACGAAGTTCCCAGCGAAGGAGCGCCTTGTCGCCCGGTCCCACCGCCC
>JASHVC010000474.1 GCA_030039655.1 Xanthobacteraceae bacterium
CTCGTTGTGAACACGGCCGGCGCAGCGCCCATTGCCGACGAACGCATTGTGGCGCTCAGACCGCGCGTTTGACTTCCGCTGCGACGGCCACGCCCAACGGTTCAAGCGATTCGAGACTTGATTTCGGATGCGATGCGCCAATTCGCCTCATATCAGCGCCTCGCCTTGGTGCGGGTCAGCCTTGCAGTTAATGCGGCGCCGAAGAGGGGGAGGCTGGCATTTCCTTTTGGGCAATTAGTTTTTTGATCGCATCGCGGATCGGTTGGAACGGGCCGAGCTCGTGCTGCCGCAGAGAAAAGCTGTCAGCGTAGGGTCCGTAGGCTGTGTCCACTGGCTTCTGCAGTCTATTGGGAAAATCCTTTTCAAGGTTTGCCTTATGCGGACGGGGCTGAGAATTAACAAAGGCCGCAACATCCCATGCATCCGCAACCGCCAACATCGGATGTTGCCACGTGATGCCCTTAGGCATGTTGCTGTGCACGAAGCCCGCCGCGACAATCAATCTCGCCATGCCGGCGCCGTCGTTGAAACTGTCCGGACCCCAAAGCGGAGGAAACACATAACCGCGAGCATCCCCGACACTGCCCACGCGCTGACCTTGTCCGTTCGCGCCGTGACAGGCAGCACATACTTGCACGAATACGATCTTTCCGTGCTCGGGATCGGCGGCGCGCGTGAGTTCGGCCATCGCGGCCGAACCGCGGCCCGGCGTGGGAGCTCCGACCGGGTGACGGAGCGAGAGAAATTTCATATAGGCGACCATCGCCGTTAGTTCAGCACCGTCGGGCGGAAGCTCTTTGCCGTTCATACTGCGCACCATGCAACCCTGGATGCGATCCTCGATCGTACCGACCGAGCCTGAACGAGCGCGATAGTTTGGAAAATCCGCGTAGACGCCCTGGAAGGGAAGCCCGAACTCTTTGGTGCCGGCCTCAAGGTGGCAGTTTTGACAGGTGAGGTTGTTGCCGGCGAACCGTTGCTTCTGATCGGCCACTTCGGGGCCGATTAACGACGCGGTCTTGCTAATCAGATCGCGGCCGTAGCGGACCGTGCGTCCCCAATCGTCATCGGGCAACTTGTCGACGTCGGGAACGATCCAAGGTATCTGTGCCTTATCAGGAGCGGACGCATCCGGCGAGGTCGCATCAGCGGCCTGCACCGGAGCGACGACGCATACAATCGCCAAGCCCGCGAGCGCGACGGCTGCAAGAGATCGACAGACGGCGTGTGCTTGGGTCATCCGCGGCGCTTCCCCCCAACAAGGCCCAACACTGGCCGAAATCTCAGTCATGATTTTCAGCATTATTGCCTGGATCGCCCCTAGGGGGAAGCATAGCGCGAACCCGCTGTCGGAATGTCGATCGGGCCTCAACTGCGCTGGCAGCGCGCATCGCCGATCGCAAGCCGATGGTCCAGAAAGACGGACGTTCAGTTTTGGTCGTCGGGCAGGACCGGCAGCGGATGGAATTCGATGCCTTCCTCGTGCAGCGCCTTGGCGTCGTCCGGCGAAGCTTCGCCGTAGATCGAGCGATGCTCGACCTCACCGTAATGCATCTTGCGCGCTTCCTCGGGAAATCGGGCGCCGACGTAGTTGGCGTTCTTGGTGACGTGGTCGCGCAGTTCTTTCAGTTTCTGGCGCAGCTCACGCTCTTGCCGCGACATGATGGCGACCGATGATTTTCCAGCCGGAACTGGCGGCATGGGCGGTGGAGGCCGTGTCACGGCCTGCGGATTTGAAGGCGGCGGTGGTGGTGGCGGCAGCATCGGCGCCGCGGGGCGCTCCACATCAGTGCGCACCAGCTGCGGCGCCATGATGGCCTTTTCCACTTTGCCGGAGCCGCAAATCGGACAGGTCACAAGACCGCGCTTCTTCTGCTTGTCAAAAGCCGCGGAGTTCTGAAACCAGCTTTCGAAAACGTGGCCGTCCGTACAATTAAGCGCGTAGCGGATCATTAAGAACCTCGCACCGCGTGCAAATACGCGGGCTCCGCCATCGGCTCGATCAATTCGAAACGTCGCCCATGATGCAGCGAGGGAATTTTTCCGCGCGCGGCCACGACCTCCGCCGGATCGATTTCGGCCAGGACAACACCCGGCTCAGTCCCACCCTCGGCGAGGATGCGGCCCCATGGATCGACGACGAGCGAATGGCCGAAAGTCTCGCGGCCGTTTTCGTGCTTGCCGCCCTGGGCGGCGGCGAAAACGAAGCAGCCGTTCTCGATCGCCCGCGCGCGCATCAGCACATGCCAATGCGCCTCGCCGGTCTGCCGGGTGAATGCGGAAGGGATAGCCAGGAACGAAGCGCCGGCCTCGGCGAGCGCGCGATAGAGCGCCGGGAAGCGCAGGTCGTAGCAGACCGTCAAGCCAATCCGGCCCCACGGCAGATCAGCGACCACTGCCAGTTCGCCGGCGCGGTAGGTGTTGGATTCCCGATAGCTCTCGCCTCCGCCAAGATCAACATCGAACATGTGGATCTTGTCATAGCGCGCAACGATCTCGCCTTTGCGGTCGATGAGGAACGAACGGTTCACCGCCTTCTCGGACGAGGCCTTGATGGCAAGCGACCCGATGTGAACGTAAATCCCAAGCTTGCGCGCCACCTCGCGCAAAGTCGCCAGAGTGGGATCGCTCTCGTCAGGCAGGATGTTGGCAAACAGGCGCTCACGCTTGACCTCCATGATGTTGGTCATTTCCGGCGTCAGCACGTAGTCAGCGCCGTCACGCTTGGCCCGGTCGATCGCCAACAGCAGCGCATCGAGGTTGGTTTGCGGGTCGCGGCCTGAACGCATCGCAATGAGGCCGACCGTGAACTTTGAGTTCTGCGCCGCGCTCATGCTGATTCTTCCTTCGCCTGTGCGAGCAGCGGATCGAGCTTTCCGGCTTCTTCGAGCGCATAGAGATCGTCGCAGCCGCCCACATGGGTCGCACCGATAAAAATCTGCGGAAAGGTGCTGCGGCCGTTTGCGCGCTCGATCATCTGCTTCCTTACGTCCCGATTCCCGCTGGCATCGATCTCATGGAAGACCACCCCCTTGCGGGAAAGCAGTTCTTTTGCCTCCTGGCAATAGGGGCAGTACCGGATAGTATAAATGTCAACCGCAGCCATGACGTGAGTAAATTTGGTCGAATTTCTTATTTTTTCCTATATGGAGGTTCGCACCGGATCGGCAACCCGGGCGAAAATGAGCACATCGACGTTGGCGGCACCAGCACGATTCAGCGCCCGCGCGCAGCCCTCGACGGTCGCCCCCGAGGTCAAAACGTCGTCGACCAGAACAAACCTGCGGTTGGAAACCGCCACTTTGTTCTCTTCGGGCACCTTGAACGCGCCCTGCACATTGCTGGCTCGTTCCGTTCGCGTCAGGCCCACCTGCTGGGCAGTGGCCTTGACGCGCTTGAGCACGCCGGCCGCGATGGGGACGCGGCTTTCCGCCGAGATGGCGGCTGCGAGCATAGCCGACTGGTTGAAGCGCCGCGCCCATTGGCGCCGCCAGTGCAGGGGAACCGGGACTAATGCGTCTGCCTCGGCGAGAATCTCACGGCCCGCATAGCTCATCCAGCGCCCCATCATCGGGGCCAGATCGATCCGGTCGCCATATTTGAGGGAATGCACCAGCGCGCGCGAAATCTCATCAAAGCGTACGGTGGCGCGTGCCCGGTTATAGGCCGGCGGGTCGGCGATCGCTTCCATCGACAGGATTCCCGGACCCGGATCATACGCGAACGGAATACCAAGCCGCTCGCAATAGGGACGCGCGATGAAGGAAAGCTTTGACCAGCACGCCGGACAAAGGCCCCTGCCCTCGACCGGCTCGCGGCAGGACGCGCAGAGCGGCGGCAAGGCGAGATCGAGCGTCGCGCGCAACGCCGCGCGGGCGAGCTCGGCAGCGCCTCTGACCCGCGGGGACG
>JASHVC010000475.1 GCA_030039655.1 Xanthobacteraceae bacterium
AGGGGGAGAAGGTCGGCATCCATGCCCGCGCCAACGCCGTGCTGGTCGACATCGTCAAGCGGGTCGAAAGGGGCGACCTCAAGCCTGATCCGAAGCACATCACGGAGCTGCGCCTGAACTGAACTTTCACAAGAGGCCTTGCCATGAGGTCAGTCGTCGTCACGGGTGCATCCACCGGCATCGGCTGGGGTTGCGCCAAAGTCCTGACCGCGAGCGGCTTTCGCGTCTTCGGCAGCGTGCGCAAGCAAGAAGACGCCGAACGTCTGGCGCGGGCGCTGGGCCCGAACTTCACGCCGTTGATTTTCGATGTAACGGATGAAGCGGCGGTGGCCGCGGCCGGGAAGCAGGTGGACGCGGCGCTGCGCGGCGAAACCCTGTTCGGGCTGGTCAACAATGCCGGCATCGCCGTCCCGGGGCCCCTGCTCTATCAAAAAATCGAAGACTTCAAGCAACAGATCGCCGTCAACCTCACGGGCCATTTGATCGTGATCCAAGCCTTCGCGCCGCTTGTTGGCGCCGACCAAGCGCGCAAGGGCGCGCCGGGGCGCATCGTGATGATCTCTTCGGTCGGGGGAAAGAATGCGTCGCCATTCCTCGGGGCTTACAACGCTTCGAAATTCGCTCTCGAAGGCATGTCGGAATCGCTGCGCCGCGAACTCATCCCGTTCGGCATCGACGTGATCGTCGTCGCGCCCGGCACCGTGGCAACGTCCATGTGGGACAAACCGCACGCCGTCGACGTGGCGGCCTTCGCCGACACGCCTTACGCGCGCGCCCTCGCCAGGCTTAAGGTGCACATGATCACCAACGCCAGGCGCGGCTTGCCGCCGGAACAACTGGGCGCGACGGTAAAGACTGCGCTGACGGCGGCACGCCCGAAGGCCCGTTACACCGTCACTCCGGATCCGATCGAGACCCTGGTGGCCAACGCCCTGCCGAGGCGCATGGTCGACACCATCATCGCGGGACGCCTGGGCCTGCAGAAGATGCCACGGCGCGCCTGATCGTTATGATGGGGCAAGCGACTAAATCAATCTTGCGCTAGCTCGCCGGCACATGGGCGCCGCGCCATTCCCCCACTTTAGGGACCGGCAACCCCAGATTCTCCCGCAACGTCGCTCCGGCGAAGTCTTTGCGAAACAGGCCGCGGCGCTGCAGCTCGGGAACAACGAAACGCACGAAATCCTCATAGGCGCCGGGGACGTGAGTAGCCGAAAGCACGAAGCCGTCGCAGGCGGGCGCGGCGAACCATTGCTCGAGCGCATCGGCCACCTCCTTCGGGCCGCCGACGATCGGATTGTGCACCCGCCCACGCCCGCTGATCTCGATGAATTCCCGCACCGTTGGATTCTTCTTGCCGGCCGCGCGCAGGACCCGGTCGCGGATGCCCTGAAGGCCAGACATCTCCTCCAGCTCTTGCGCAGTGAACGGTTCGTCCATGCCCTTCTTTGCGAAGTCGAAGTTGAGCGCCTCCGACAACAGCGACAGCGCATCGATCTCAAGCGGCAGCTTGTCGATCGCGGTCCACTTGTCCTCGGCCTCGGCCTTTGTCCCGGCCGCCACGGTGTTGATGAGCTGCGTCACGTGCACGCGCTCCGGCTCGCGGCCGCAGCGCGCCACTTCCGCCTTGAATTCCGCATACTCGCGCCGGCCGACATCGGCGTTCGGAGAGGCTACGAAAATGACTTCACCCCAGCGCGCGCCGAAGCGCCGCCCGCGGCCGCTCGCTCCCGCCTGGATGATGACCGGATGCCCCTGCGCCGAACGCGGCACGGTGAACGGCCCGCGCGAACGGAAGTAGCGGCCCTGGTAATCGAGGCGATGCACCTTCTCGGGCTTTGCGAACAAACCGGAAGCCTTGTCTTGAATGATAGCGTCGTCCTCCCAGGCATCCCAATGACCGAGCACGACCTCCATGAACTCATCGGCCCGGTCGTAGCGCAGGTCATGTGCAATAGCCTCATCGCGGCCCATGTTCTGCGCTTCGCCATCGTTGAGCGAGGTGACGACGTTCCACGCCGCGCGCCCCTGCGTCATCAGATCGAGCGTCGCAAACAGCCGCGCTACATGGAACGGCTCGTAGTAGCTGGTCGAATAGGTGGCGCCGAGACCAAGGCGCTGCGTCGCCATGCCCATCACCGTGAGTACGGTGACGGCATCGAGCTTCACGCAACGTATTCCGTGCGCGACAGTGTGGGCGTGATTGCGCCCATACATGTCCGGCATCGACAGCCGATCGTCAAAGAAGCCGAGGTGAAACTTGCCCTCCTCGAGCACGCGGCCGACGTGCCGGTAAAAATCGGGCGACCAACTATCGGTGCGCGAAGCGGGATGCCGCCAAGAACTCGGATGATTGGTGCAATTCTGCGCCTGCAGGAAGCCGACCAAAATCATCTGGCGCATCGGCGATATCCGTTGCTCGGGAGGCGGCCGCGATGCACTGGACTATGCCGTGGCCGCGATGGCGACGCCACGTGTCGAAAGCGAACCACTTAATTCGGAATTCTCGTGAGGATCGAGATCATCGCCTCCTAAGGCGAAGGCCGTGCCGACCGCCGCTTATCCTGGCTGCGGCTCCGGCGGGCCCAGTTCGGGCCGCGGGCGGTTGCGGCCGGCACCGGCGGTGGGCACGGTCGAGGTGCGCGGCGCCGACGGCTCGATCACCGACTCGCGATTTGGCTTCTTGCCCATGAGCAGGTCTTTGATCTCGTCGCCAGTGAGCGTCTCGAACTCCAGAAGCCCCTTGGCGAGCGTTTCCAGATCGGCACGCTTATCGGTGAGAATTTGGTTCGCCTCGGTGTAGCCGGCCTCGACCAGCCGCCGAATCTCGGCGTCGATCTTCTGCACGGTCGCTTCGGAAATGTTCTGCTGGCGCGCCACCGAATAGCCGAGGAACACCTCTTCCTGGTTCTCCCCATACGCAACAGTGCCAAGGGCCTCGGAGAGACCCCAGCGGGTCACCATCATGCGGGCAAGTTTGGTGGCCTGTTCGATGTCGGATGCCGCGCCCGAGGTCACGCGATCGCGGCCGAACACCAGCTCCTCGGCGACGCGGCCGCCCATCATGATGGCCAGCCGCGAGGTCATCTGCTCAAGCGACATCGACAACTTGTCGCGTTCCGGCAATTGCATGACCATACCGAGCGCGCGACCGCGCGGGATGATCGTCGCCTTGTGCACCGGATCGGTCGCCTTGACGTTGAGTGCGACAATGGCGTGGCCGCCTTCGTGATAGGCGGTGAGGAGTTTTTCCTCCTCCGTCATCACGAGCGACTTGCGCTCGGCGCCCATCATCACCTTGTCCTTGGCGTCCTCAAACTCGATCTGGGTGACCATGCGCTTATTGCGCCGGGCCGCCATCAGAGCCGCCTCGTTGACGAGGTTCATCAGATCGGCGCCGGAGAAGCCGGGCGTGCCGCGAGCGATGGTCTTCAGATTCACGTCGGGAGCGAGCGGGACCTTGCGCACGTGCACTTTCAAAATCTGTTCGCGGCCGACAACGTCGGGATTCGGCACCACGACCTGACGGTCGAAGCGGCCCGGACGCAGTAAGGCGGGATCGAGCACGTCGGGCCGGTTGGTCGCGGCGATCAGGATGATTCCCTCATTCGCCTCGAAGCCGTCCATCTCGACGAGCAATTGGTTCAGCGTCTGCTCGCGTTCGTCGTTGCCGCCGCCGAGGCCCGCGCCGCGATGACGGCCGACGGCGTCGATCTCATCGATGAAGATGATGCAGGGTGCGTTCTTCTTCGCCTGCTCGAACATGTCGCGCACGCGGCTGGCGCCTACACCGACGAACATCTCGACGAAGTCGGAACCCGAAATGGTGAAGAACGGCACGTTCGCCTCGCCGGCGATGGCGCGAGCGAGCAGCGTCTTGCCGGTGCCGGGCGGGCCGACCAGGAGCACGCCGCGGGGGATGCGTCCGCCGAGCCGCTGGAACTTGGCGGGGTCGCGTAGAAATTCGACGATCTCCTGCAGATCGAGCTTGGCCTCATCGACGCCAGCCACGTCCTCAAAAGTGACGCGGCCGTGCGCCTCAGTCAGCAGCTTGGCGCGCGACTTGCCGAAGCCGAGCGCTTTGCCGCCGGCGCCCTGCATTTGTCGCGACAGGAAAATCCACACACCGATCAGCGCAACGAATGGTAGCCACGAGATTAGCAGCGAGACAAACCAGGGCACATTCTCCGTCTGCGGCCGCGCAGTGATCTGAACGTGCTTGCCGTAAAGGCGCTGGATCAGATTCGGGTCGTTCGGCGCGTAGGTCTGGAACGTGCGACC
>JASHVC010000032.1 GCA_030039655.1 Xanthobacteraceae bacterium
CGGGCTTCTCGGCGCAGGATTTTTCCGCATCGCTCGTGCTGCAAGCTTCCCCCGATTTGCGCTTTAAGCGCGCCACACGGGTCGAGAACGCCTGCGCCACCGGTTCCGCCGCCGTGCACCAGGGCCTCAAATCGATCGCCGCGGGTACATCCCGCATTGTACTTGTGGTCGGCGTCGAGCAGATGACGACCACGCCAGGTCCTGAGATCGGGCTCAATCTGCTTAAGGCTTCTTACGTGCGTGAGGAGGCCGACATTGACGGCGGCTTTGCGGGAATCTTCGGCAAGATCGCGGGTTTGTATTTCCAGCGCTGGGGCGATCAGTCGGATGCGTTGGCGCAAATCGCCGCCAAGAATCACAAGAACGGCGTCGGCAATCCCTACGCACAGATTCGCAAGGACCTGGGCTACGCGTTCTGCCGCAGTGAGAGCGACAAAAACCCGCTGGTCGCCGGTCCGCTCAAGCGCACGGATTGCTCGTTGGTCTCCGACGGCGCTGCGGCGCTCGTGCTTGCCGACGTGGAGACCGCGCTGAAGCTCAATAAAGCGATCGTGTTTCGCGCCGCCGAGCACGTACAGGACTTTTTGCCCATGTCGCGGCGCGACGTGCTCAAGTTCGAAGGCTGCGCTGTGGCGTGGCAGCGCGCGCTGGCACAGGCCGGCATCGAGCTCAAGGATCTGTCATTCGCCGAGGTGCACGACTGCTTCACCATCGCCGAATTGATCGAGTACGAGGCCATGGGCTTGGCGCCGGAAGGGCAGGGCGCCCGCGTGATCGCCGACGGCATCGTGGCCAAGGATGGCCGGCTGCCGATCAATCCCTCGGGCGGGCTGAAGGCCAAGGGTCACCCGATCGGCGCCACCGGCGTGTCCATGCACGCGCTCGCCGCCATGCAGCTCAGCGGTATGGCCGGCGACATGCAGGTCAAGAACGCCAAGCTTGGGGGTATCTTCAACATGGGCGGCACCGCGGTCGCCAATTACGTCAGCATTCTGGAGCGGCTGCGCTGAGAACTTTTTTCCGCCCCTTTTGCTGGGAGAAGGGGGCACCACTGATCTTGTTCATTCGTTCGCCAAATTCGTGGTGCCTTATTGACCGCAGGGCGTAAAACGGGAACCATCCGTCATTCTCTGTTGTTTGCGTCCGAAGTCCTCCGGCAGAAGCCGGTATTTCAATTGGGTATGACATGACAAATCGATTCACGACGGCGCAATCGACCAAGACAATCCGGCAATCGGCGCTTTCCTCCACCGTGACCTTCGCGGCGCTGGCCGCGCTGGCGGCGTTGATCGCGGCGGCGCCCGCCGAAGCCGCGAAACAAGCGCGTGCGTCCGCCACCGAGGCAACCGCGCCCCGTAAAGCGGGTGAGCCAATCATGTCGGTCGTCTCGATCAAGAGTCAGCAGGTGACCGTCTACGACGCCGACGGCTGGATCATGCGCGCACCGGTGTCGACCGGCGTTACGGGACGCGAGACCCCGGCCGGCGTCTTCGCCGTCGTGGAGATGAACAAGGACCACCACTCGAGCCTTTATGACGATGCCTGGATGCCGAACATGGAGCGCATCACCTGGAACGGCATTGCGCTGCACGGCGGCCCGCTGCCCGGATACCCCGCCT
Organism: Xanthobacteraceae bacterium; assembly: GCA_030039655.1. The sequence goes on from JASHVC010000032.1 coordinate 1,620, forward strand.
CGCATGGCTGCATTCGAATGCCCTATGGCTTTGCGGAGAATTTGTTCGACAAGGTGCACATCGGCATGCGCGTGATCATTTCGCCGAACGATGCAGAACCGGTCGAAATTTCCGACCCGGCGTTGTTTGCGCCGAACCCTGACGCCATAAAGGCGGCGCCAGCCAAGGCCGAAGCGCTCGCCAAGGAAGCAGTGGAGGCCGAAAAGGCCGCAAAAGACGCCAAGGCCGCCGCTTTGGCGGCGCCTCGCGCGGCGACGACGGCCGTCTTCGCTCAGCGCCAGCTCGAACGGCAAAAGGCCGCGGCCGACGGCCAACTCGCTTCAGCTGACAAAGCGCTCGCCGCGGCAAACTCCGACGAGGCCAAAGCGCGGGCCGAGGACGCCAAGCAAAAGGCCGCCGCCAAGGTCGCCGAGCTTGCCACCAATCTGGATGCCGCCAAGGCCGACGCCAAGGCGAAGCAGGATGCGGTTAAGACATTACAGGACGCCTCGAAGGCGGCCGAGGCCAAAAAGACCGAAGCCGAAAAGGTGGCGCTGGCGGCGAAGTACGCGCTGGAGCCGGTTTCGGTCTTTGTCAGCCGCGCCACCCAGAAGATCTATGTGCGACGCGACACGCATACCCGGGTGCCGGACGGGGGTGAGAGGTTCGACACGGTCGTCGAGGCGCCGGTCACTATTCGCGAGCCCAACAAGCCGCTCGGCACGCACATATTTACGGCGATGGCGCGCAACGATGACGGGAGCCTGCGCTGGACCGAGGTCACGATCGACAACGGCGACAACGCCAAGGACGCGCTCGACCGCGTCACCATCCCGCAGAATGTGCTCAATCAAATCGCGCCGACGGCCGTGCCGCGATCCTCAATCATCATTTCGGACGAGCCGCTGCACAGCGAGACCAACTATCGCACCGAATTCGTCGTGGTGCTCAACGATCAGCCACAGGGTGGGCTCGCGGTGCGCCAGCGTCCCGACAACGACGGCTTCGCCGCCAATGGCGGGGACTCGCAATACGGCTACGGCTATTCGCGCCAGTACAGCGGCCAGAATTTTTTCCAGCGCTATTTTCAACCAAACTGGCGGTGAAGCCGGCGCTCCACGCGTCGGCGCACTG
>JASHVC010000476.1 GCA_030039655.1 Xanthobacteraceae bacterium
AGATTTGCAATCGGCTTGTCAGATGCGACATCAAACGTAACGATCGGCGCGCCAAGGCTCTCGATCTGCTCATCGAGCGGCATCGTCTCGAACACCAGCGAGCGCGCATCATCTTCTTGCTGATCACTTGCCTGATCGCGCCCGCGGCCGAATGGGACCCATTCGCCCGCAGACTTGCCTACCGTCTGCGGCGTGCACACGGCGCGCGCCGTCAAAGGCGCCGAGACATCGCGCAGCCCTGCATCCGTCAAGAACAGCCGCCGTGGCTTTACGTCAAGCGGCGGCCACGACGGTTCTGCGGTCCACCGGCCCGGCAAAATGTCGTGGTGTGACGCAGGTTTCACACTTTCCGTCATCCACGCGCGCAGCATGGGTTCGTCCATCACGCCTGTATCGATGCCCTTGAGCCAGTGATCCCACCAACGTAGGATTTCCTGGAGGAACCCGATCTGGGGGCCGGGAAAGGCAAAGTGCGGATACGCGTGCGCCCACGGTCCAATGAGACCCTTGCGGGGCACCTTCAGTCCCGCCAGCAGCCGCGGAATCGCATTCTTGTAGCCATCAGTCCAACCGCCGACGGCGTAGACCGCGCATTGGATCGCCGCGTAGTCCTCGCATACTGATCCGTGCTTCCAATACGCGTCGCGTCGCTGGTGGCGAAACCAATTTTCTTGGAACAGCGGAATGTTTCGCAGGCGCTCCAGCCACATCGCTCGCCAGTTGTCGCCGACCAGTGCCGGATCGGGCGGAAGACACGTCAAGCTGAAAAAGAAAAAGGCCCACTCAAGCCCGGCCTTGGTCAGAAACGTGCCGCCCATGTAGTGCGCGTCGTCAGCGTAGCGATCGTCGGTCGAACAAATAGTCACGATGGCTTTGAGCGCCGGGGGACGGCGCGCCGCAATTTGAAGTCCATTGAACCCGCCCCAGGAGATTCCCATCATCCCGACCGAGCCATTGCACCAAGGCTGCGCTGCCAGCCAGGCGATTACCTCTACGCCATCGTCTTGTTCCTGCTGGGCGTATTCGTCGAACAGTAAGCCCGTCGATTCGCCGCTGCCGCGAAGGTCGACGCGGACGCCCGCGTAGCCGTGACCTGCGAGATAGGGATGAGTCAGCGCGTCCCGCTCGTACGTCCCGTCGCGCTTGCGATACGGGAGATACTCCAGAATCGCAGGAACCGGGTTCTGCTCAGCATCCTCCGGCAACCAGATGCGGGCCGCGAGCGTCGTGCCATCCTTCAACGGTATCAACGTGTGCTCGATAACGCGCACAGCTCTGGGAAAGGTCGTGACAATCATGGCGGATCACTCATGATGTCGGCGATTTACCGACGTGCCGTGGCCCGCAAGAAAATAGCGGCGAGGACGCGGAGTCAGACGACGTGCTTATTCAAGAGGCTCAGGATCAGAGCATCGAGGCTGTACGGCCCGGCACCGGCCGAGACGATTACGATCAACATGAAGGCATAAAGTGTCTCCGGTAGATAGAGCCAATCGTCGATCCGGTCTGCTTCATCGATCGGCTTGTAGAGTTTGATGCGCTGCCGCCCGGAGGTCGCGATGGCGACAAGGATGAGGAAAAGCAGGCCAAGCGCCGCGAGCGGCGCGAGGAACCCGACGAGGACAGCTCCACCGGCGCTGAATTCGACCAATGGCACCCACCATTGATTAAAGCCCACTGCATGAACGCCAAGCGCCTTGAGTTCGTCGACGAACGTACGGTGACGCTCGGCGTTGAACAGCTTGTGATATCCCGACAGCATAAAGAACGCCCCAACCGCGATCCGGTTCAGGGTGAGTGCCAGGTCGGTCCAGCCGACGCCAAGGAACAATAAATCCATCATGGTGCGTCCTCACCGCGATTTTCGAATAACACCGACTTAAGTGAGGCGATCCGGCTCAATTCAAAGTACGCGCGGGTTCACGGCACAGGTCAAGTTGCCAGAGGTTCGGCGCGACGGCGGGCGTCGCGGTAGGCACCTTTCCGCTCAGATTTCTCGAATGGGCCTGTTCCGTAATCTACGAAGTTACCCACACCGGGTAAAAGCTTGTCGCTAAAGCATTGAATATTACAATCGAACGTAGCACGCTCACCCGTGTCAATCCGTGTTGAGTACGGTGCTGTGGGTCGGGCTGCAGCGCGAATGTGCTCCAAAGTCATCAAACCAATGTAAGGCCAAGACCATGTTGAGAAAATATGCCGCCGTGCTGCTCGCGACCACGCTGATCGCCGGCCCCGCCTTCGCCCAAACAAAGCCGATCCTGGCCACTAACAATCCCGTATCCACAGGCGGTGGTAGTCTCGGTTACAACGAAACCGTCGTGTCCACGTCGGCCCCAACACCCCCAAAGGAGCCGCCTGCCAAGCCCACAAGGGCGGTGCCTGCCCCTAAGCTCACCAGCAGAACGCCTGCTCCGAACCTCTCCAGCGGTCCGGTATCTACAGGCGGTGGCAGCACCAGCTACAACGATGCCCTCCGGCCTAGGTAGAAATCAGCGGCCGCGCACCGCGGCAAAATCACCAGACCGTTGTCGGCGACGGCTCAAAGTGGCGGCACACCAATTAGGTGTCTGCTTCTGAAAAATTTGACTGTCGGTCTGCTGAAGTTCTGCCGACAAGCGCGCAGACTCTCATAAAATCTTTGCAAATGTTCGTCTGCGATGCAGCAGCGGCGCTTGTATTTGCCGCGCCTGCTTGCAAGTCGATTTGATTTGACCCACCCGCGCCCGACGAGGATAGCGCGATTTAAAACAATTTCGTCGGTGCCGATCGTGAAAGAGTGTCGGAAAACTATCGAGTTTTTTTGGAACGACCGTTTCATTCACCCTTTAGAGGTGACGCCTTTTAGTTATCTCGAGGAACGAGTTGTGAGTGGGTTTGGATGCCGGCGACAGTATGCGGCACGCAGGGTCTCGAAATATCTCGGTATGCGCATTTGCCGCGCGATGGCAATGCTGTCTTCGCGCTTGCCGGAGCGACGTTGTTTGCATGCTCTATCCTCTGTGCTGCCGGTGATCGCGCTCACGCGAGTTCGCAATCGCCCCGGCAAGCTCGTGATCTCGGTGCGATTGCCTCGGTGAAAAAGGAAGTTCCGTGCAATCAATTGGAGGGGGTCACCCTCGCCAGCTTCGATCCTTTAAGTAACGCGTCCCGAGCGTCAGCCGGCGGCACAATCGTTGGTGTCGCGTCCTGGTACAATCCCTACGTTGAATTGGACGACACAGGAACGGCCTCCGGTGAGCAGTACGATCCCAATAAGTGGACCGCCGCGATCCAGGTCGACTTGCGCGATGCTTTCGGCGGCGTCGGCTTCGGCACCGACTATCGGGCTGCTTACGCGCTGGTTGAGAGCGGCGACAAGCGCATGATCGTGAAGATAAACGATGTAGGCCCCCTCAAACCGGGGCGCGTGATTGATCTCAGCGAGCGTGCCATGCGCTATCTCGATGAGACTTTGCTGGTTGGCTTAATTCCAGACGTCAAGCTGACGCCGTTGCCGGGGGGCGACTGGATGCCCGGGCCGATTGCTGGCGAACCTGCCAAAACGCCCTCGTGCGGGCCGCGAGAGGCCAAGCGCAACAATAGCTCAAAGCTGCTATCGGCCTCGGAGAGCAGCGAAGGGCAGACAGCGCGACACCAACGGTTCGATGTTCGTACCCGGAGTAATCAACACCGAGGCGCTGCGCCGTTACCGCGAAAACGCGCAACAGACGAACTGTATCAAGGACTTGCGCTTTGAGCTGGCGCACATCGTGGGCGAGAGGCTGATCTATCCGAAGAATCGGTATCAGAAGAAAACTCCCTTCAGGTACGCGCAGTACGAGCGCGAGGTAATCGAAAGGCACATCGCGTTGATGCAGAAGCGCGGTATCTGGAACAAGCCAGTAATTCCGCGCGAGGAATGCGAAGCCAGTGTGTGTCGCGACGTTCGAGACACCGGCCGCCTTGCGTGATTCCTCAGCTCATCAGTGCTTACAAGCGTCCGTAAGCCAACGCACGGGTAATTGCCCCGTCACGATGCCGCAGTTGTTGGATCAATCATCCTTTTTACTGCGGTGATTTTAGTTGCT
>JASHVC010000477.1 GCA_030039655.1 Xanthobacteraceae bacterium
CAGGAGCTTGCTCTTGTTGGTGCCCGCCGCAGCGAGAAAGCCGTCGATTTGAGAGAGGATGCTTTGGGTCTGGTGGGCCGCGCTCTTGCCCTTGGGCGAATCGGCGACGATGCCGGCGAGATAGACGGTGTCGCCGTGCACCACGGCCTTGCTCATGCGTGGTCCGGATTCGTGACGTTCAATCTTCATGGGAATGCCTTCGCTGCCTTTGTGTTGTCTGTTACCGCATGCGCCACGACTTTGCGCATGAGGCTGGGTAGCGCCTCGCCGCCGATGTCGGCAAGGGCAATCCACCGCGTGCCAGCCGGAGCGCGTGCGGTCGCTGATACGTTGGCAATGTAAACAGTCAGTTCGAGTGGAAAGTGCGTAAACGTATGCCGTACCACACCGGGAACGCAGCGCCATGTGAGCGATTTGCCGCTGTTGAAGAAACGCGGCGCGTCGTCAAGGGCGTTGTCTTCGTCAAAGTCTTGTGTCCACTCGGTCGTTAGCACTTCGGTCATGCCACCAAGTAAACCCTTTGCGGGCCGCGTGCGCACCAGTAAAGAGCCGTCGGCCCGGCGCACCACAAAAGCGGCCCCGCGGCGCAGCGTACCTTCGCGCTTCGGCAAGCGCCGCGGCAACGTCTCCGCGTCACCGCGCGTACGCGCCACACAGCTCTTGTCCCAAGGACAGAGCGCGCAGGCGGGCCGCTTCGGCGAACAGATGGTCGCGCCTAGATCCATCATAGCCTGGGCGAAATCGCCGGCTCGGCGCCCTGGCGTGAGCGCGCTCGCAAGGCGGAAAATTGCCGGCTTCGCTGCCGGCAAGGGCTTATCGATGGCGTAGAGCCGCGCGATGACGCGCTCAATGTTGCCGTCGACCGGAGTCGCCCGCGCGTCAAAGGCAATCGCTGCGATAGCCGCAGCCGTGTAGGCGCCGATGCCCGGAAGCGCTCGCAACTCGGTTTCGGTGTCGGGAAATTTTCCATCGTGCCGTTCGACAACAGTGCGCGCGCAAGCATGCAAGTTACGTGCGCGAGCGTAATAGCCGAGCCCGGCCCAAGCTTTCAGCACATCGCCGAGGGGCGCCGCCGCAAGCGAGCGCACGTCCGGCCAGCGCCCGAGAAAACGTGCGTAGTAAGGCCCGACAACCTTCACGGTCGTCTGCTGCAGCATGATTTCGGAGAGCCACACACGATACGGGTCGCCGCGCTGACCGGGCGCAGCTCGCCAGGGCAATACACGGCGATGACGGTCATACCAATCGAGCAAATCTGTGGGTTCGGGGAATGAGGACGCAGCGCGGCCTTTGCCGCGCTGTTGTCTGCCAGCGTTCGCTGCTACGGTCATGGCAGCCGAGGGATGGCAGAGCGCGGCAGCATGAACAAGCCCAGAGGCGTTTTTGCCAAGCAATTGCGGGACGTCGCCGGCAAGATCGTCGGCAAGACCTTCGCCCAACAGGGGTTTGGATCTACCGAACTGGTGACGCGCTGGACCTCCATCGTCGGCCAGGACATCGGAGCCAATAGCGAGCCAATAAAAATCCAGTGGACGCGACCTGCGCCCTCGCATCCCCCGCGTCCGGGTGGAGACCGGTCAGCGTGGACGCAAGAGCCCGGCACGTTGGTACTGCGGGTCGAAGGTCCGGCAGCGATCGAAATCCAACATCTCACCAATGTGATCTGTGATCGGGTCAACCAATTCCTCGGCTGGCGCGCCGTCGCGCGCGTCAAACTGCAGCAGGCGCCGCTTCACCGCGGCCAGCACGCCAAAACTGCGGCGCCCGATCCCATTGCGGCGGCACGCATTGCCGCGACCCTGCCGGAGATCGTTGACGAGGATTTGAAGCAGGCTCTGGCGCGGCTCGGAGCCGCAGTAGAGAACAACGTAAAGAAAAGTTGACAACCGGCTGATAGGGAACACCAGACCGCCGGGCCTTGGCGCGCGGGCATCCAAATGCCACATTGATGCCGCAGGATTTCCGCCCTCAGATCAGGAGCTGCTCTTGTCGCACACTCGTCGTAATTTGGTCATCGTCGGCGGCGTCGTGGTCCTCGCCGCGGCGGGACTTTCCAGTGCACTGGTGCCGCACTTCATCAGGCCCGCTAAAGCCGAGGACCCTCCCTCTCCGGATTTGCTGGCGGAACTAGCGAAGCCCGCTCCCGATGGCGACATGGCGTTGGGCTCCGACAAAGCCCCAGTCACTATCATCGAATATGCGTCGATGACCTGCCCGCACTGCGCGCATTTTTCGGAGACGACATTCCCCGAACTAAAGAAGCGTTACATCGACACCGGCAAGGTGCGTTACATCTTCCGCGAATTTCCGTTCGACAAGCTTGCAGCCGCCGGTTTTATGCTGGCGCGCTGTGCCAGCAAGGATGGCGGCAGCGCCAGATACATGGCCGTAGTCGAGACGCTGTTCGCCAAACAGAACGAGTGGGTCGTTCCCGACAATCCAGTGCCCCCGCTGCAGAACATCGCCAAGCAACTGGGCTTCACAGACGATTCGTTCAAGGCGTGCCTGACCAATCAGAAAATCCTCGACGGCATCGAGGCGGTACGCAACCAGGCGGTCGAAAAGCTCGGTGTCACATCCACGCCGACCTTTTTCATCAACGGCAAGAAAGTCGCGGGAGACGTGCCCATCGACACCCTGGCCAAGGAAATCGATCCGCTGCTCAAGACGGGCTAGGTTGTCCCTGCTGGACGGCAGCGCCTCGCGAATCAGATGGCGCTCAGAGGCCTGAGGACGGCCCGCGAGAGCGGGCCTAGAAGCGCCGGGTCGATTTCACCATGACTTTTTTCCGCGATGCTAAGAACCTCGTGGGTGAGCCGTCGGTCGGCAAAGCGCCACGGATATAGAGCCATCTCAAGGAATAATAAGGGCTTTTTGCTGTAGGCAAATTTGACCGCTCCGGCTAAGCCTCGATTAACAAGCGCGCCGACGATTCGATGCACAAAAAATGCAGCCAAGCTGTTGCGCTCCTGACTGACCCGATTCATTCTCCGCGACGATGCGGCACGCGCCCATGGCACCGTCATGGGCCACGGGTATGTAGTGACTCCCTTGACCGCCGCAGCAAGGGGGGCTGGGCATAAGATTCGAATGAAGCTTACGCGGCTGCGCCTGATCGGCTTCAAATCCTTCGTCGAACCGACCGACTTTCTGATCGAACCAGGGCTGACTGGCGTTGTCGGGCCAAACGGCTGCGGCAAGTCGAACCTTGTAGAGGCGGTTCGCTGGGTCATGGGCGAAGCGTCTTACAAAGCCATGCGCGCGTCCGAGATGGACGACGTGATCTTCTCCGGCAACACCGATCGTCCGGCGCGCAACCACGCCGAAGTGGCGGTCCAGGTCGACAACACCGCGCGTAACGCTCCGGCCGCCTTCAACGATACCGAGGCGCTCGAAGTCTCGCGGCGCATCGTGCGCGAGCAAGGCTCGACCTTCCGTGTCAACGGCCGCGAAGTGCGCGCCCGCGACGTGTCCATGCTGTTCGCGGACGCCTCGACCGGCTCGCGTTCGCCGGCCCTCGTTCATCAAGGCCGCATCGGCGAGATTATTCAGGCGCGGCCAGAGCAGCGCCGCCGCGTGCTTGAAGAGGCTGCCGGAATTTCCGGCCTGCACGTGCGGCGGCACGAGGCTGAGCTAAGGCTCAAAGCCGCCGAGCAGAATCTGGCGCGGGTCGAAGACGTCATAGGCCAACTCGCCGCGCAAGTCGCTGCCCTGAAGACACAGGCGCGGCAGGCGGTGCGCTACCGCAGCATTTCCGGACAGGTGCGCCGCACGGAAGCGTTGCTGTTTCATCTGCGCTGGGTCGGCGCCCGTGCCGAGGTCAGCGAAGCCGAGCGCGGCCAGGACGAGGCCGTGCGTGTCGTCGCCACTCGCACCGGCGAGCAGGCGGAGGCCTCGACGCGCCAAGCCAACATCGCCGCTGGCCTGCCCTTCCTGCGGGAGGCGGAAGCCAAGGCGGCTGCCGCACTGCAGCGTCTCATCGTCGCGCGCGAAACGTTGGAGCGCGAGGAAGCCCGGGCCAAGGAGCGCATCGGTGAATTGGACCGCCGGCTCGAGCAATTCGCGGCCGACCTCGACCG
>JASHVC010000478.1 GCA_030039655.1 Xanthobacteraceae bacterium
GTAAGCCAAATGCCGGAAATTCGTTCCGTATTGCAGATTGAGCATCTCACCGATCAGGTGCATCTGCGAACCGGCGCCCGGACTGCCATACAGAACCGGATTGGCCTTGGCGTAGTCGATCAGTTCCTTGATTGTGTGAAACTCGGACGAAGCAGCGACGAGGCAAATCAGCGGCGAGTAGACGAGCGCCGTGACGCCGGCGAAATCGCGCAACGGATCGTATCCGAGCTTCGGATTCAAATATTGCATTATGGCGTGACTGCCGACGACGCCAATCAGCACAGTGTAGCCATCCGCCGGCTGATGCAGCACGTATTCGCTGGCGACGGTGCCGAGGGCGCCTGCTTTGTTTTCGACAATGACGGGCTGACCCCACAGTTCGGTGAGCTTCGGCGCTATCAGCCGCGCCACGATGTCGACACCGCCGCCGGGCGCGAACGGAACCATGAGGCGCACCGTCCGATTCGGAAAATCCAACGGTTGCGCGCGCGCAGCGGAGAACACGCCAAGCAGCGCGCACGCCAGCGCGGCGACGGCACAAAATTGCCTACCGATAGCCATGCGCGTCTTGGTCCCGGTCGGAGGAGCGCAATTTACCCCGAGAATATAGGCACCAATAGCCGTTCGATCGTGAGGCCGCCATGCCCCGGCGGCAGCGGCTTGCGCGGTTGCGCCAGTCGGACCGCCCGCCTATATTCCGCGAGCCTTCCAGTCATCGACGATGAATGGCTTCGCCCACCGGGCGGGCGGAGCGCAGAGGAGATTTACCGATGGCGACCGCGCCCCTGATGCCGAAAGCCACAGCCGTGTGGCTGGTCGAGAACACGTCTCTGTCGTTCGACCAGATCGCGGCGCTCTGCAATCTGCATCCCCTCGAAGTAAAGGCGATCGCCGACGGCGACTCCGCCCAGGGCATCAAGGGGCTGGACCCCGTCCTCACGGGTCAATTGACGCGGGATGAGATCGCGCACGCGGAGGCCGACCCGAATTACCGGTTGCACATTGCCGAGCCCAAGGTGCGCATGCCGGAAGCCAAGCCCAAGAAGGGCCCGCGCTATACGCCGGTTTCGCGCCGCCAGGATCGGCCCAACGCCATCCTATGGCTGGTGCGCAATCATCCCGAACTCAAGGACAGCCAGATCATGCGGCTGGTCGGCACCACCAAGTCGACGATCCAAGGCATCCGCGAGCGCACCCACTGGAACTCTGCCAACCTGTCGCCGCTCGATCCGGTGACGCTCGGCCTGTGCACGCAGACCGATCTCGACCTCGAGGTGCAGCGCGCCGCCAAGGAGAAGCCGGTGCCGGTCGAGGCGCAGGGTGCGACGCTGCTTCCCGCTTCCGTCACCACCGCTCCGAAGGAAGAACCGGAGCCCGCGCCGGAAAAGAAGCCGGGCGACGAACTCAACGTCGAGGCGGTGTTCGCCAAGCTCAAACAGCTCGGCGGCAAGAGCGACTCGTAATCGCGGTTTTCATCGCGCTTTTCCGTAAAGAGCGGCTATCGTATCCACGCAGCAGTTAAGGAGCTGGCGTGTGACGATTGCCGCGCGACCCACCGAACACCTGCCGGGCTTGCAGCCGGCAAGCGAACGCGTGTCGCGCTGGACCAAACCGAATTATCTGCTGATTGTCTGCGTTGCTGTCGGCGCTTGGCTAGTGCTGGTGCCGGTCGCGGCGCTGCTGTTGACGGCATTCACCGAGGATGCCGGCCTCGGCTTCGGCGCGTTCACGCTCGATAATTTCGTCGACGCCTATTCGAGCGCGCGCATCCTGCGGCTGATCGGCAACTCGCTGATTTACGCCGCGGGCACGGCTATCGTGACATTTCTCATTGGCGGCTTTGTGGCCTGGGCGGTGGAGCGCACGGACGCCCCGGGCGGCGCGCTGTTTCACAATCTCGCGCTGCTCTCCTTCGCCATTCCCGGCCTGCTCATGGCCATGGCGTGGATTTTCGTCCTCAGCCCCAACATCGGCTGGGTCAACGCGTTGTTGAAATCGGTCTTCGGCCTGACTAGTGCGCCGCTCAACATCTACTCCATGGGTGGCATGATCTGGGCGCTGTCGAGCCATTATTTCCCCCTCGCCTATCTGACGCTCGGCCCCGCGTTGCGTACTCTCGACGTGCGCATGGAGGAAGCGGGCCTCATGTCCGGCGGCCGTTATTGGCAGGTGCTGCCGAAAATCACGCTGCCGCTCCTGCGCCCCGCCATTCTCTCGGGCCTGCTGCTGCTCTTCATCATGGGGCTTTCGTCCTACGAGGTGCCGCGCGTAATCGGCCGGCCGGCGCGCATCGACGTGTTCACCACGCAGATCCAAAGCGCCACCACAGCGGCGCCGCCGGAATTCGGCGTCGCCAGCGCGCTCAGTCTGACGCTGCTCGTGGTGTGCCTGGTCGCCGTCTATTTCTACCGCCGCGCCACGCGCAACGCCGAAGCCTTCGCCACCATCACCGGCAAGGGCTACCGACCGACCCGCATCGAGCTCGGCCGCTGGCGTTGGCCGGTCTCGATCGCGATTTGTTTTGTCTTTCTGCTCGCGCTCGGGCTGCCACTGGTCACGCTGACGTGGCAATCGTTCTTCCGCAATCTGTCGCAACCGTTCATCGGTTCGCCGCCACCGCCGACCTTGGAAAATTATCGCTACATCCTGCGCTATCCGATCTTCCTCGGCGCGGTGCGAACGAGCGTTGTGGTTTCAGCCATGGCGGCGACGGTGGTCGTAGGCCTCACTTTGGTCATGGCGTGGATGGCGCGGCGTTCGGCCTCGCGCTTTGCCTGGCTGCTCGACGCGCTGGCCTCGACGCCGATCGCCATCCCGAGCGTCATCGTCGGCGCCAGCATTCTGTTCACCTACCTGGTTATTCCCATCGGCGTGTACGACACGATTTGGATCCTGCTGATCGCCTACGTGACGTTGTCGCTGCCTTACGGCATGCGCTTCGCGTCGAGCGGGATTACTCAAATCCATCGCGAATTGGAGGAAGCCGCCGCAACCTCCGGCGCCGCCACGGGTCAGATCATCACGCGCATCATCCTACCGCTCATCCTGCCGTTCCTGCTCGCGGCCTGGATTTATGTATTCGTGCTCGCGGTGCGCGAGCTTGGCGCGTCGATCTTTCTGGTCGGGCCGGGCACCAACGTGCTCGGTACCATCAGCCTGACCATGTGGGAAGAAGGCGGCAGCTACGGCGCGGTCGCCGCGTTGGGTGTCCTGCAAATCCTGCCGCTGCTGGTCATCGTCGCCGGCTTGCGCTGGCTGGAATCCCGCGTGCACCGTTAGACGCGCTGAGCGGCACTGTGGCGCTGCACCTCGTGTTAAGGGGGGAAGGCTAACGCACTGGCGAGAAAGGCGATTCGGAGCCGATACTCGGCTTCCCGGTCGGAATCCACAGGCCGGTCAGCAGGTTGGTTCAATCCAACATCCACTGGAATCGGGAGAGCTAAGCGCTTAATCTCATGGCCTGGTGACGGGGCAGCAGCATTTGTTCGTGGGAACTGCAGGCACGCATTGTCGGGCCTGCATCGGTGGCTGCAGACCCGGATGCCGCAAGCTGACGCGCTTCAGTGCGGTCAACGACAAGGCGTTAAACAATGAAGTACCAATTCGCAATTCTCATTATCGCGTATGCAGGTTCGTTTGTGTATGTGTACCACCGCTACAGAGATCATCTTCCCCTCAAAAAATATCTCACCAACCACGTCCTTTTGCTCGCTCCGCTGAATTTCCTATTCACGTTCTTCACCGTCGGGACACAAAAAGCGGTGTTTGCGGCGAATACGGTTCCTGGTCTTGACAAGATCAAAGACAGTTACCCGCTCATTCGTGACGAAGCCAAGGCGCTGCGCGACGCGGGTGTCTTTCAACGTGCGCCGTCAGTAGATCAGCCCGGATACAACACGTTCGAAAAGGGCGGTTGGCGCCTCTACCCCCTGAAGTGGTACACGAAGGAATGCGGGCAAGTCGCGATGCAGATGTGCCCCAAAACCTGCGCCATCGTGGACTCGATCCCCGCTATCCGATCCGCTCTGTT
>JASHVC010000033.1 GCA_030039655.1 Xanthobacteraceae bacterium
TCCGCCGGCGTCATGAGCGAAGCGTGGACGCCGTTGCGCACGATGGTGACGATTTCATCGCGACGCAGTGACAACGCATCGGAGACTGCGCGATAGTTGTCATTGACGTATCCGCCGAAATAGGCCGGATCGTCGGAGTTCAGCGTCACCACGAGATCTTTTTCCATCATCCGTCGCAGCGGGTGATGATTCAGATCTTGGACAACCCGCAGCCGTAGATTAGATAGCGGGCACACCGTCAGCGCCATGCGCTCGCGTGCGAGCCGGCCCACTAAGGCTTCGTCCTCAAGCGAACGGTTGCCGTGATCGATCCGCCTAACGCCGAGCACGTCGAGCGCCTCCCAGACGTAGCTCGGCGGTCCTTCCTCGCCGGCGTGGGCGGTGACGAATAATCCTGCTTCGCGCGCCCGACCGAATACGTGCCGAAACTTGCTCGGCGGGTGGCCACTTTCAGAGGAATCGAGGCCGACGCCGACAATCTTGTCGCGAAACGCCAAGGCCTGGTCGAAGGTTTTCTCAGCGTCCGCCTCATCGAGGTGGCGCAGGAAGCACATGATCAGGCTCGCTTGCACGCCCAAGTCCCGGCTGGCATCGACGATGGCGCGATGCAGGCCGTTGATCACCGTCGCGAACGCGATGCCGCGCGCCGTGTGTCCCTGCGGATCGAAGAACATCTCGACGTGGCGAACGTTATCGGCGCGGGCGCGCTGAAGGTAAGCCCAAGCGAGGTCGTAGAAGTCCTGCTCGGTGATCAGGACCGACATGCCCTGATAATAAATGTCGAGAAAATCCTGCAGATGGCGGAAGCGATAGGCTTGGCGTAGCGCCTCGACGGACGGATACGGCAATTTGATGCCGTTGCGTTGCGCCAAGGCAAACATCAGTTCGGGTTCGAGACTGCCCTCGATATGAATGTGCAGCTCGCACTTGGGCAGGCGGCTGATCAAAGTGCTTTGGTCTTGCATCGCGTCAGTCGCTCCTGTGGGCGGAATCCGCGATCACGCTGCTTGCTGTTTTCGTCTTTTGCTTCGCGTTCCATCGCGCGCCGTACTCGGACCGCTTGCGAGGCTTGGTCGAGCGCAACATCGGATGCTTTGACGAATTCACCCGCCGCAACGTCGCGTAGAAGCTTGACGTGGCTCGCGAGCCCAATCGGCAGCGCGCCAAGTGAAAGGCTGCGCGCGGCAGGAATGAGCTTGGCATAGACGGTGTAGCCGCCTTCGCCATCGAGCGTTTCGCCCGCCTTCAGCGCGCGCTTGGCAACCGCGACTGCATCGCCGCGAAAACCGCGGCAGCTTCCCGTCGGCTCGCCACGCAGCGCGATGTTGAGCACCGAGATCGAGGTTTCCAGCCCGATCAGATGAAACGGTTTGTACATGGCCGCATAGCGACCGCTCGGGTCGGTCGGCATGCCGTATTGCTTGAAGCAGGAGGCGACGTAGTCGTTCTCTGCCTTGAACACAACGTAGACGCCCCAGCGCAGATCGCGTTCGACCGGCTGGCCGTTGCGTTGCAGAGACGAAATCACCTCGACCATGCCATCGGCGGCAAGCGCGCCGCCCATTTGGCGCGGGCGCAGTACGGTTGCCAATTCGTCGGCTCCGCAGGGTGGAAAGCTCAAGCCATCGTCCGGCACGTCGAGTTCGCAGGCATTGGCGACGGCCGCCATCTCGATCGCCGACTTGGTGCCGTCGAGGAACGAATTGAACATCTGCGAGTTCATGCCGGCCTTCTTCGCCTCGTCGGCGGTCAACCCGTAATGCTCCCAGACGTGGTCGGGCGTGACCGTATGATAGGCCGGCAAATATTTGGTCCCTTTGCCCGCAGCCGTAACGGTAAATCCGGTGGAGCGCGCCCAGTCGACCATCTCGGCAATCAACGCGGGCTGATCGCCGTAGGCCATCGAATAGATCACGCCGGCCTCACGGGCTTTGCGTGCGAGGTGCGGGCCGGCGAGTGTGTCGGCTTCGACATTGACCATTACGATGTGCTTGCCGGCCTCGATCGCCTCGAGCGCGTGGGCGATGCCGGCCACAGGATTCCCCGTGGCCTCAACGATGACCTCGATACGCTCGTCCAAACAGGCGTCGCGCCCGCGTTCGGCGAAATGGGTCCGCGCGATGCGCGCGGAACCCCAGCCAACGTTGCGGCACGCCGCCTTGGCGCGCTCGGGATCGAGATCGGCGATGACCGGCACTTCGAGTCCGGCGATGGAGGGGACTTGCGCTAAAAACATCGAGCCGAATTTGCCGGCGCCGATCAGCCCGGCACGGACTGGCTTGCCGGCATCGGCGCGCGCGGCGAGCATGGCTTGCAGGTTCATGGTTCGGCTACTCCACCCGCGCCCAGCCCTCCGGTGCCAGCCGTTCCTGCGGCAGGAAACGGCTCTTGTAGTCCATCTTGCCCGAGCCGCGCACCCAGTAACCCAGATACGCGTAGGCAAGCCCCATTTGCTGTGCGCGCGCGATGTGATCGAGCACCATGAAGGTGCCGAGCGAGCGCGCCGATTCGTCCGGCTCGAAGAACGAGTAAACCATGGAGAGGCCGTCGCCGAGCACATCGGTGAGCGCGACCGCAATGAGCTCGCCGCCGACGGGCCGGCCGGCGACGCGCCGTCGATACTCAACGATGCGGGTATCGACGTGGCTGTCTTCGACCATCATGGCGTAATCGAGCACGGTCATGTCGGCCATGCCGCCGTCGCGGTGACGCGAATCAAGATAGGCGCGGAAGATCGAATATTGCTCCGACGTCGGTACCGCGGTGCGCATGTCGCTCACTACATCGACGTTGCGCTTGCTGATTCGGCGCATGCTGCGCGTGGGCTGAAACTCGCGCGTCAGCACGCGCACCGATACGCACGCGCGGCAGCCCTCGCAAGCCGGCCGGTAGGCGATGGACTGGCTGCGGCGAAAGCCGCCATGGGTGAGAATGTTGTTGAGCTCCGGCGCGCGCTCGCCGACCAGGTGCGTGAATACCTTACGCTCTTCCTTGCCCCCGAGATAAGGACAGGGCGAGGGGGCAGTCAGGTAAAATTGGGGCGTATCGCGCGAATGTTGGGTCACGGGGCCGGGGACATTTCCACTGCATAGCGCGGCCAGGGTTGCTGCCCCGGCCGTCACCCAGCATCGCCCGAGAGGCGTCCGGCGTCAAAGGCGAAATAGGACAAATTGCTTCGTTAGGGTCTAGCCCATTAGCGTCGCTGGCGCGCCTGTAATGCGGCGGCGCGGATCGGGCTGTTAATCACTACGACACCCACAAGCATGTCGTGTAGCAGGCGCCGTCGGGAATTGAACAAGCCAACCAGGAGGACGAAGGGGCTCAGGAAGCTGACCGTGACCCAGAACCCGATGGCGTGCACGGCGCCGAGGACGAAATAGGCCGGCGCCCCATACCACGTGCGCATTTCGAGCTCCATGGCGCGCATGCCGATCGTTGCCGATGCCGGACTCCCCAGCGTCAATCCATAGTAGAAAAGCGCCCAGATCACCGAGGCAGGCGAGAGTATCCAGAACAGAGTCCAGCCGAGGCCAAGGGTGATCAGGCCGAAAATGAAGATGCAGATTGAGGCGAGAGCCAGCGGCACCACGATGATGACCACGTCGATGACAAAGGCCATGACGCGGCGCGCCAAGACGCCTTGGAACACCTCGGGGTTCGCGATCGGGTCGTACGCGTGCGGCCTCGCTCCGAGCGAGGTGCCGATTCGCGGCGTTCCGGAATCCGACATGGGCGTCCTCGCGTGCTACGGCTCCCAGAAATTGGCGAGGACCGGCCACCAGCGCAAGGGGAGCCGAGCTCCCATCGCGTATTGCGGATATAGGGAATAGACGTGGCCCAACAGAAGGCCTCCATGGTGACGTTGGCCGATATCGAGGCGGCCCGGCACACGATCGCAGGAAACGTGTTGCGCACGCCGTTGCTGCCGGCGCCACCGTTGTCGGCGCTCACCGGCGCGGACGTCTTTGTCAAATACGAGAATTTGCAGGTTACTAACTCCTTTAAGGAGCGCGGGGCTTGCGTGAAGCTTGCGTCGCTGACCGCCGACGAGCGCCGCCGTGGTGTGATCGCCATGTCGGCGGGCAATCACGCCCAGGCGGTGGCGTATCACGCCCGCCGCCTCGGCATTCCGGCGACCATCGTGATGCCGGTGACAACGCCGTTCGTGAAGGTGAAGGCGACTGAGGCGCTCGGCGCCACCGTGGTGCTGCACGGTGAGACGCTTTCTGAATCGCAAGCGCGTGCCGAAGCGCTCGCGCGGGAGCGCAATCTTGTCTGGGTGCATCCCTACGACGACGCGCACATCATTGCGGGGCAGGGGACGACCGCCCTGGAGATGCTTGAGGACGTGCCCAGCCTTGAAACGCTGATTGTGCCCATCGGCGGTGGCGGGCTTATCGCTGGCTGCGCCATCGCGGCGCGAGCGAAGAAGCCTTCGATTGACATCGTTGGAGTCGAGAGCGCGCTGTATCCGTCCATGTGGAACGCCACGAACCAGGGCCACAAACCCTTGGGTGGCGCCACGCTTGCCGAAGGCATAGCGGTCAGCAATGCCGGCAAGCTCACGCTTCCCGTCGTCCGCGATCTGGTCGCCGACATCATCCTGGTCGACGAGCCGCTGATCGAGCGCGCGGTGAACGCTTTCCTCACGCTACAGAAGGTGATGGCGGAAGGCGCGGGCGCGGCCGGGCTTGCTGCCATGCTGGCGCAGCCGCAGCGCTTTGCCGGCCGCAAGGTCG
The DNA here is from genome assembly GCA_030039655.1 of Xanthobacteraceae bacterium. Next base: position 4,740 of record JASHVC010000033.1, read on the forward strand.
GTTTGATTTTGTGCGGCGGCAACATCGATCCGCGCATTCTTGCCTCGATCATGGTGCGCGAGCTGGAACGCGACGATCGCATCGTGTCATTCCGCCTCACCATCCCGGATCGTCCCGGAATCTTGGGCCACATCGCCAGCCGCTTGGGCGAACTCGGCGCGAATATCCTGGCCGTCGATCATCACCGCCTGTTCCTCGACGTGCCGGCCAAGGGAGCCAAACTCGACGTCACCATGGAGACGCGTGATGGCACCCACGCGGAAGAGATTTTCCGCGCGCTTGCCGTCGACGGTTATCAGCCGGTGCGCATGGAAAGCGGCGCCGCGCTCGAGTGAGCGCGGAGTCTGCACGTTTGCACTCGACGAGAAGTTCTGGTGGGCGGCGCCGCCTAGTGAGCCCCGGAGAGATCCTCCTGCGGGCCGTTTGCCACGGCAGGCGGTGCCGTGGAGGACGATGCCGGCTGAAACAGATGCAGCAGCCAGTCAAACGGTGAACTCGCTGGTGCTTCGGCAGCCGCGGGCGTGACCGTATAGGCGGCGTTTTGGACTCGCGCGGCAGCGCCGGGCGCCGGGCGAGGCCGTGGCGTTGGTATGCTCGCCTGTGCGACAACAAACGAGTGCGGGCGCTTCCGCGGCAGCGGAACCGGCCCGGCCAGAGGCTCAGACGGCGGCAGCGCATCGGCAACTGGAGCAATCGGCGAGGCCGACGCGGTCGGCGCCATGAGCGCCGCCGCAGACGGAGCCGGCCAAATGGTATTCGGTGCCGGGTTCGCCGCAGGTAGGGTCGTCGCCGGGCTGGACATGGCCATCGCGCTCGGGGTGACCGCTACTGGCGCCGGCGTCGCGACCGGTGGGGGAGGAGCACTCGACGTCATGGCTACGCTCTGGCCCGGCGCGCCTTGGGTTCCCGCAAGGGTATTGTTGGCCGCGTTTGTTGGCAGTGGGGGCGGCATCGGCGCGATCTTCGTATCTGCTGAGGCCGTCGCGGCCGGAGTGTCCGTTGGAATTGTAGCTGTTTGATCCGGCGTTGCGGCAACGGACGCGGCCGACATGGCCTGGATCGTCGGCGCCCTGACGGGCCCCAAGTAGGCCCGCACAAAGCTGGTGATGGTCCACATCACCACCGGCACCGCGACGATTACTGCCGCCAAAACAACGAGCCGACGCACGACCGGCACGTAGTACCGGATTTCTCCATCGTCCTCACGCATTACACACCCCACACGTTACACCCGCCTTGTCGTCACATCGGAGGTGGGACGGTCGCCGTCGGCCCTGTGGGCTTGAGCAAGCCCACAGCCGCGTTTACGCGCCGGCCTTCTTCAACTTTTCAGCGATTCGTTGAGCGAAGTAGGTCAGCACGCCGTCAGCGCCGGCGCGCTTAAAGGCGATGAGGCTTTCCATCATAGCCTTTTCCCCATCCAGCCAGCCGTTCCCCGCGGCCGCCATGATCATCGCGTACTCGCCAGATACTTGATACGCGAATGTAGGCATTCCGAAGGCCGCCTTTACCCGATGCAAAATGTCGAGGCAGGGCAGGCCGGGCTTGACCATGACCATGTCGGCCCCCTCGGCGATGTCGAGCTCGACCTCGCGGAGCGCCTCATCGGAGTTGGCCGGGTCCATCTGGTAGGTCCGCTTGTCGCCGGTCAGGGTGGCGCTGGAGCCAACCGCGTCCCGGAACGGTCCGTAAAACACGGACGCGTACTTGGCCGCATAGGCCATGATCTGCACGTCGGCGAAGCCGGCCGAGTCCAATCCCGCGCGGATGGCGCCGACGCGGCCGTCCATCATGTCGGACGGGGCGATGATGTCACAACCGGCCTCGGCCTGAACCAGCGCTTGCCGCACCAGCACCGCCACGGTTTCGTCGTTGAGAATGATTCCGTCGCGAAGGAGGCCATCATGGCCGTGGCTGGTATAGGGGTCGAGCGCCACGTCGCAGAGGACGCCGACCTCCGGCACCTCCTTCTTGATGGCGCGGATCGCCCGGCACACCAGGTTGTCCGGATTGAGCGCCTCGGAGCCGGAATCATCGCGTCGCGCGGGGTCGGTGTACGGAAAGAGCGCCAGGCATGGGATGGTCAATTTTGCCGCCCGCTCGGCTGCGCTGACTGCTTCGTCGACCGACAGCCGCTCCACGTCCGGCATGGACTCGACCGGTGCGCGCACCTTGGTGCCGTCCACCAGGAACAGCGGCCAGATCAGGTCGTCCGTGGTGACGACGTTCTCGCGCACCATGCGCCGCGCCCATTCGGCGCGACGATTGCGGCGCGGGCGGATGGCGAGGTCGAGGTGGTCAGCCGGTTTGGTCTCC
>JASHVC010000479.1 GCA_030039655.1 Xanthobacteraceae bacterium
GCGCCGCCGAGGTTGGCTTCACCCTCGCGCGGGCCAACGATGCCCAGGTCACAGTGCTGTATGTGACGCGAACAGCCTCCACCGCGGACCGGACCGGCGGCCGCCCGAACGACAGCGCGAACCGCCGCAACGACGAGGCGGTGCTGAAAGATATCGGGGCGCTGGCCGATCGCTACGAGGTTACGGTGCGCCGCAGCACGCGTAGTGACATCGCGCCCGACGAAGCGATCATCAGCGAGGCAAGCCGGGGTTACGACCTGATTGTGCTCGGAGCAAGCCGGCGGCCCGGCGAGACCTTGTTTTTGGGCAATACGGCCGCGGCGGTGCTTGATCGCTCCGACACGTCGAAACTGTTCGTCGGGAGTTAGCATGGCGGCGGCTTTTTTCAGTTTCGGTTGCGCCGCCGCGGTATTCGGCGCTTGCCTTACGCATAGGCAGGCTGGAAAAACTCAAGTCTCGCGCATATTTTTGACAAAAATAACCGTTGCGCTGACGATAAGATTGGTGGCGCTCCCAATTTTGGAGCGGGGAGAGCGTTCATGTCCATAGTTCCATTGCTTGCACAATCGGCTTTCGATCCGGAATTTATCGAAACCCTGGTTTCGGCCTACGAAGACGCCTGGTCGAAAATCGAAAAATCCGGCAGCGACTTTGCATCGCCGCGCTATCGGCGCGCCGTGCAGGAGATCGTCGCCAAGCGCATCATCGAAATGGCCCAGCACGGCGAACGCGAGCCGACGCACCTTGCCGAAGATGCGGTCGCCTATTTGGCGCGATCGTACGCGTAGTCAAAAGGCATTGTCGGATCGGATCAATTCGTCATGGCGAGGAGCCCGACGACTCGCTATGCACGCATGACAGGCGGCGGATTCCATTTGCCGGTCAGCGCGTCCGATTTCGGAGCGTACAATCGCATCGTCAGATTGAATGGACTCTTAGGCGCGGGAAGCCAGTTCGCCTCTTTGTCTGCACCCGGGCTTTCATTCTGAAAATAGAGATCGAGCGACCCGTCGGCACCGTATTTGAAGGGCATCCAACTGCTGACGGCGAAGCGATTGAGTGAGTTGGCCACCTGAAAGCCCTCGTGGTCATAAAGCGTGATTGACCAGAACGCCCCCGCCGGCGGCGTCTCGCCTTTATTGAAGTGAAGTGTGTACGTGTTCGTGCCGTCGAGTGGCTTGCCCGTCTGGTCGCCCAGATTGAGGGGATAGATTGCGTCCTCAGGCAGGTTGGCGCCCAAACCGACTTGGGCGACGATGGCGCGCTTGAGATAGTAATTGCCATAGACGCCCATTGTGTCGGTGTTCATCGACCAGCCGCTCACGACACGCGCCAATGTCGGCACTTTCCATTCCATCAGCTTCTGTGCCTGCTCCCGGCCGCTCGCCAGGGCATTGCGAATGGCGGGATCGGCTTTCTCCGGATCGAAGCTTTTGCCGGGTACGAAGCCTAGTCTTTGCAACTGGGCGATGATCGGCTGGTCGGTGGTGTGAGGAGGGTGGACCTTCAGAAGCTCGGCAGCGTAGGCGAAAAATTTGCTGGCCGGCATATTGTCCGCCAGCGCCTTCGGCGGCGTCTTCATGTCGATCGCGGGATCAATTGTCACTTTCGGCGGCGTCGGGCTTTTGCCCCACCGCGATAAGAGTGTGACTTTATACCCCGCCTGTATCTTGTGAACCGCATCGTAATCGGCCGGCCCGTCGGTCTTCGTGCGCCCGATGATCCACACAAAGGGCGTTGGCGCATCGATCCGGGCAACACCAAGAGGCAGCGTGCCGCGCCAATTCGCCGGCGTAAGGCCGAAATTGCCGGCCTTCGCCCCGGTCGTGCGCCAACCCGGCGAGGCAAACACATCGCTCCACATATCAATCATGGGCAGGAGATAGTAACGGCCGCCCGTATCGGGCGCCGAAACGATCACAGGCTCCTTGGACAGGTCGAGCCATGCGATGGAATAAAGCGTATCGAAATTCGACCGCACCACAGTCTTGAAATCGGCAGGCGGATACGCCGGTACGTTGGCGAAGGCATTCATCGGCCCCTTGCCGAATTCCTTGCCGGCTTCGATGTTCGTCATCTGTTTGCGCGTCAAATCCATCGTGATGAGAGGGTAAAAATAGAGATAGGCGTCGATGGCGATCGCATGCGCCTCTTGCGCGTCGATATCAGTTGGTGCCGGCACCGGCGGTGTGCCTTGGGCATGCGCTCGGTCGGATTTTGCCGAGCTAAAAGCCGACGCGGCGGCAAGGGTTGTGCTGGCAAGCAGAACATTGCGGCGACTGAGCGTGCTAGAATTTTTGCTCATGACTGCTCCTAGATGAAGCTGAGCATTCTGGCTCGCCGACTTACGTCGGCACTTGCGGGGGAACATATTGAGATTAGCATTTGCGAAGTTGCGTCTGGATGACATGTGCGTGAAGCGATGATCGCTGTTTACCTCGCCTTTTAAATTTAAGGCCGCTTATGGTTGTGTTTGGCAACCAAATACCGCCGCATTCCGCTGTGGCCTTGGTTTAGAAGTCCGCCCACGCACGCGCGCCGTCCCGATCGTGGAACCGCAGCTTCACCAATGACCTTTGCGGCGGTTCCAAGCGTAGAGAAAGTCGGCGAAGCGATCGTAGCCAAAACGAGCAATCGGGCGCGCGACAGGCAAGCTCAGCAATCGAGCAAGCCACGCATCTCCGGGCGTGCGGCGCCAGATCTCAACCGCACAGTCGGCGCCGACGAACAGCCGTCCTTCGGCGTCCATCCCGTAGAGCCTGCGGCGCACGTCCTCGATCCCGGCTCCGAAACGAGCGAGCGCCGTGGGCTCCAGATTGATGTCGCGGAATTCGATGGCGCCGGCTTGAGCTGCGCGCACGAGCCTATTTTGTTGCCATTTGATGCCGCCGTTACAGACGGGGCATTTGGTGTTGTACCAGACGACGAGCTTAGAAGGCATCGCGGCACCTCTCAGCTGGCCGAGGCCCTATACTGCGCCAACAATGAAGGTTGTTAGCCGCGATATATTTGGCTCACGGCGCCTTCGAGCGCGCTGCGGAAATTATCACGCAAATGGATAGCTGAAAAATCAGGCTCCGGGACTTCCTCTGCAAGTAAAAGCCCGTGATCACAAATGCATCGACACGAATTGATGTTTCAGGTCCTTGATCGTGAATTAACCGCCGGGCAGGTTGCTTGTTGGGCCGGTCCGTAGGGTGTTCGACTGGCGATGAGGGGCGGAATCATGCTCGATGGCCAAGACAGCCAGATAGTCGGCGGTGCGCGTGCCGCGAGCGGCGAAACGCGTCCGCCCTTTCAGATCGCGCTCGTGCTGCAAGGTGGCGGGGCGCTCGGCGCTTATCAGGCGGGCGTGTACGAGGCTTTGCACGAGGCCGGCATCGAACCCGATTGGGTCGTCGGCACTTCGATCGGCGCGATCAATGCCGGCCTGATCGCCGGGAATCCGCCCGAAAGACGCCTCCCGCGTATCAAAGAATTTTGGCGCCGCATGTACGCCAGAGAATTTTGGGGCCTCGGGCACTGGCCCAGCCTCGATATGGCGGCCTCCTATTGGTCCACGCTCTTTGGCGGCATTCCGAACTTCTTCGAGCCCAACCCTCTCGCCATCCTCGGCCCGAATTATCCGCTCGGCGCCGACCGGGCCGGCTTCTACTCCACGGCGCCGCTCGCCAAGACCCTGGCGGAGCTTGTCGACGTCGAGATGATCGCGCGATGCAATCCGCGACTTACGGTTGGCGCGGCGCACGTGCGATCGAGCCGCATGCATTATTTCGACAGCCGCGAGAGCGCCATAACGATCCCCCACATTATGGCTTCGGGAGCACTGCCGCCGGCATTTCCGGCGGTTCGTCTCGATGGCGAGCTTTATTGGGACGGCGGCATCCTATCCAACACGCCGATCGAAGCTATTTTCGACGACATCCCGCGTCGCGATTCGCTGATCTTCGCCGTCCACATGTGGAATCCGATCGGTCCCGAGCCGGCAAACATCGCGGACGTGCTGCACCGGCACAAAGACATCCAATATTCGAGCCGTGTCTCCAGTCATATTTCGCGCCAGCGGCAACTGCACAAATTGCGCCACGTCGTTTCGGAGCTAAGCAAACACATTCCCGCCGAAAAACGCGACAATCCAGCGGTCAGGGACCTGGCGGAATATGGTTGTTTGACCCGCATGCACGTCGTGCAGTTGTTAGCGCCGCGCCTCGACAATGAAGACTACACCAAGGACGCCGACTTCAGCGCCGCTTCCATTCGCCGGCGCTGGGATGCGGGCTATGCCGACACCGAGCGAGCATTGCGGCGCGCGGCGTGGAACGATCCGAGCGATCCGCTCGAAGGCGTGATCCTGCATGAACCTTTAGCGTCCGATCCGGCATTCGCCGAATGAACATGGCGCCGCGAGCGGTAAGATTTCTTGCGAGATGACCCGGAAAACGGAAGCGCGACGTGATCCAAATTGCAGAGCTAAATTCGAAATGGCTACAGCTTCGCGGCGTCGACACGCGCCAGCTGACCGAAGCCCGTTTGCAGGCCCATCACGCGATACAATGGCTAGCGCGCGCCGCGCGGGCCTATATCCCACCGCGGCCGGACGACGGACACACGAGCTTGGGCTGGGACCCCGTCCTTGGCGGCTTCACCACGTATCCGTTGAAGGACGGTTCGTGGCTCAGCCTGAAAGTGATTGATCTAAGCCTCGCCCTGCATGGCGACGGATCAGGTGCGGCGGCCCAATCCTTTCCACTCGATGGCCGTCCAGACACGCTGGTGCGCAAATGGCTGGGTGAGCAACTCAGCGCGCGCGGGTTCGATGCGCGGGCGCTCGACACACCGGCACGCTATGAGATTCCGGCGCACCCGATTTCGAAAGGCGCACTATATGACCCCGCAGCATTGGCCGACGCCTTGACCGAACTCGGAGCATGGTTCGGCAATGCCGCACTGTCGCTTGACGCGGTCCTGAGGCAGATGATCGAGCGCGGATGTTCAAGCTCGCCCGTGCGCTGCTGGCCGCATCATTTCGACATTGCCACATTGACAACGCTCCCGGCACAAAACCCTGAGAGCGCCAAATATATCGGTGCCGGACTTTCTCCCGGAGACGAATATTATGACGAGCCTTATTTCTATGTTTCGGTCTATCCCGAACCCAATCCCCAATTGCTCCCAACCCTGCCGATGCTCGGGCATTGGCACGAGCGCGATTTCATAGCGGCGGTGGCGACGACTCCGCGGATCATTAACGCCAAGAACCAAAAGGCCGAGACCGATGATTTTCTGCGCGCAGCGGTCAACGCCGCGATGGCGGTGCTCGCTGCAGAGCCGGCGAATCCCAGTTCGACTTGATAAGGACTATTGGAATCGGTCGTACAAAAAGCTGGCCGCAGGTTCCTCCGCATAGCCGAAGACTTTCGGCTCTTGTTGGTGGAGCCAATCTCTGGCGCGAGCTTGGCGAACCAGGCGGCGCCCGTGCGGACGCGGCACCGCACTGCCCGCAACATCCGCAGCCGCCTCTTTGGCGTCGGGCGACGCAGACCGCTCATTGCTTACGGTCGATGCCGGCGTTGATTGAGCCACGTGGGACTTTGCTGGCGTCGTTGCTGTCTGCTGGGCAACCGTGGTCTGCTCGGGCGGATAGAGAAACGCACCAGCCGACATCAGCAAGGTGATCGTGAGAACGATGACGCCGCACAGATAGGCGAAGATGGCCGCAACCAAACCCATTGAACTGCCGAGGCTTCAGCCCGCCGCCAAGTCAATGCGCGACCGTCCGTTTCCGTTCCTCCGCAATAACAACTATGCCGAGATTGATCTGTTCGACCGCGCGTTTATTTTTAGCCTTACGGAGGCGGCGATACTGTGAACCTTTTTATCTCTTTGGCGTGGCTCGCAGTCGTAACATGGTTAATTCTGCGAGCCGTCAAACAGCGCGGACTCCTGCCTCGCGTGGCCCTGGCGCCGCCGCTGACCACCGAACAGGCGCCGCATATTGCCGTAATCGTGCCGGCCCGCGACGAGGCCGGCAATATTTGCCGGTGTCTGAATTCGCTGCTGGCGCAGGATTATCCGCCCAGCCGGTCTAGTGTGTTGGTGGTCGATGATCACTCCACAGACGACACTGCGGCGCTCGTGCGCGGCATTGCGGAAAGCCACCCGCAACTATCGCTGCTCGCAAGCCCACCACTGCCGCCACGCTGGACCGGCAAGTCCCATGCGTGCTGGATCGGGGCGTCCGCCGCGGCATCCGACAGCGTTTGGCTGTGCTTTATTGATGCCGACGTCTGGGGTGAACCAGCGCTGCTCTCGAGCGCTGTAAGCGCTGCACTTGCACAAAGGCTTGACCTGCTGTCCCTCGCGCCTCGGCAAGAGCTGCGCAGCTCTGCCGAGCGGCTGGTGCTGCCCTGCGGCCTCATTCTTCTGTCGTTCACCCAGGATCTGCGGGAAGCGCAGGCGCAATCCGGCTCAGGCGTTACCGCAACCGGCCAATTCATGCTGATCCGGCGCGAAGCCTACGATGCCGTGGGCGGCCACGCGGCGGTATCGACCGCCATTTGCGAGGATCTGGAAATCGCCCGTCTGCTCAAACAATCCGGACGGTCCGTGCTGCTGATGAGCGGCGAGGATGTGGTTTCGACACGCATGTACACAGGTTGGCGCACGCTTTGGCCGGGGCTTGCGAAAAACCTGGTCGATACATTCGGCGGCAACCGCGCGACACTTCTGCTTGCACTCGCTGCCGTCATGCTGTCGTGGGCGGCGGTGCTGATCCCCTTGATCGATGCGGCCGGCCTCGTGCAAAACACGCCGGGCGCGTGGGCCGCCTTAACGGCCGCGCTGCTCGCGTCGGCCGCGGCGTTCGGATTGCATATTGCGGCCGCGACCCATTTCCGTATTCCTTTCTGGTACGGACTTTTGTTTCCGCTCGGCTATACGATAGGCGCACTGATGGCGCTCGACAGCGTGCGCCGGCGCCTCAGTGGCCAGGTCACCTGGAAAGGCCGGATTTATTCATGAACGACGCCAACAAAGGCGAGGACCAACACACGGCCGCGCTGGTGAGCGCGGCACGCCCTCTCGATCCGGGGGAAGCGCGCGCGGTCATTCTTGCGGCCGCGGCAATCGCGGTCTTTCTTTACTTCATCAAACTCATTTTGCTGCCCTTCGTGCTGGCCGCGATTGTCGCTTACATCTTCACGGGGCCGCTGGATTGGATCGCCAAGCGCACCGCATGGCCGCGCATGCTGTTTGCGGTCCTGTTGTTCCTGGCTTTCCTGGGCTTCGGCGGCATCTTCTCCGTTTTTGCAGCAAAGCGCGTCGCCGTTGAAGCGCGAGGCCTGGCAGCGGATCTGGAGCACATATTGGAAAATTTCGCCGCCCAGGCGATCGGCGATCACCCTGTCCAACTGCTCGGGCGTTCGGTCACCGCGCGGCAAGTCGTGGATTCTGGGCTCAATCAAATTCGCGATTGGATCGGCCAGACCGATCAGCTGGCGCTCCTGACTGGCTACAGCCTCGCTGCGATCATGGGCGCGTTTTTGACGGTCGTACTGCTGTTCTATTTCTTGACCACCGGAAAGCGCATTGCGGGAGGGTTGTTGTGGATCGTGCCGCCCCATCGCCGCCCGTTGGTGCGGCGCATCTGGGTGCGGCTCGATCCGGTGCTGACCCGCTATTTCCTCGGCATGATCGTGGTCGTGATCTATGCGACGACCGCCGCCTATGTGGGCTTGGGCTTTTTTCTTGGCATCGATCACGCGTTCCTGCTGGCGCTGCTCACCGGAATTCTCGAAACCGTGCCGGTGGTTGGTCCGACCTCGGCGGCGATTCTCGCTGGCCTGATTTCACTGCGCACGGCGACCGGCTTTATGAGCATTCTGGACTATGCGCTCTATGCGACAGCGTTACGTCTTTCCATCGACCAGCTCGTCGGCCCGGTCGTGCTCGGCACCGCCGCGCACGTGCATCCCGTGCTCATCATATTCTGCTTTCTGGCCGGAGGGATCGTGTTCGGCATACCCGGCATTATCCTCGCGGTTCCCGTGGCTTTGCTGATCAAGAGCACGCTCGCCACCCTGTACGGCGACGAGACGGCGTAACGCCGTACCGGTGTAGCCGCGACAAAAAGCGTCCCGTTGATCTCGTGTCCGCCGGAGATCTCGGCTATATTGTGGCAGTGGCAGCAACCTTTTTGGCACGGAAAGGTTGCCAGTAAGAGTGAGACAGGCGGAGACCCGCTCATGGCGGTGTGGGATTCCGCAAAACGCTTACAATCGTCGCACAGCCATCCGTGGCTGGCGCGGGCTATTTTTGCACTCGATACGAGGCTGCGACTCCGCCTGGCGGTCATTGAATATTCCGCGCATCCCTCGTGCGTCTTCCGGGTTGGCATCGCGCGATCGCGCCATGGATTCACGCTGCGCGACGGTACGCACCTACAGGTCGGCGACCGCGTTGCTCAATTGCATTTTTGGAACGAACACATTCCGTCTGTTCCGCGCGAAGGAGCGACGATCCATTGGGCGCGCGGCGCGCGACAGAACATTACTACGTCGCTGCGCGAGCTTGCCCATTACCTGGCGTCGCGGCACGACCTTCACGACATCAACGTAATTTGCGCGGACGTACCTTCCGGCACTCAAACGCAAAGCCGGCAAATCGCGCGGATCATGGGGTACTTCGGGTTCGAGGCGTTCACCGGGCATGAGTCCTTTACGGTCGGCGAGCGCCTCCATC
>JASHVC010000480.1 GCA_030039655.1 Xanthobacteraceae bacterium
GCCGAGAACGGAAAATACTACTGGCGCATCACCCCGTGGGTGATGCCGTGCTTCACCATGATCCCGCCGCGCGGCGATCATCCGATCCACGGCCACTTCTGGGTGCCGATCGACGATGAGAATTGCTGGGCGTGGTCGTACGACTTCCATCCGGTGCGGGCGCTGAGCAAGACCGAAGTCGACGCCATGAAGGACGGCGCCGGCGTCCACTGCAAGGTCGACGCCTCGTTCCGTCCGCTCGCCAACAAGGACAACGATTATCTGATCGATCGCGCGGCGCAAAAGGCCGGCAGGACGTATAGCGGCGTCGCCGGCTTCGCCATGCAGGACGCTTCCCTGCAGGAAAGCATGGGCCCCGTCTGCGACCGGACCAAAGAGAACTTGGTCTCCACCGACAACGGCATCATCATGGCCCGGCATCGGCTGCTGCGTGCCGCCAAGGCGCTTGCCGACAAGGGCACGACGCCGCCCGGCATCGACGTCGCACATCAGAAGATCCGTTCCTGCTCGATCGTCTTGCCACCGGATGTGGCGTTCAAGGACGGCGCGAAGGAAGCGCTCACCCCAGCCAAGCCCGGCATGGCGCAGACCACAGTGTAGCGAGCAGTCATTTTGTGGTGACCGGATGACCGAGGCCCGTGGCGGTGAGAAAGACCTTACGGGCATCTGGAATGGCCTTTATACCTATCCGGACGGCAAATCGGTCGCGTTCGTAGCGACCCTGATCGAGAGCGGCAGCTCGCTGTCAGGTACTACACATGAGCATGGCCTGCTCGGTAACACTGCCTACGCCAGCGTTGCTGGCTCGCGTCAGGGCAGCGCCGTTTCCTTCATCAAGAAGTACGAGAAACACCGGTTCCTTTACAAAAATCCTGTCGTCTACGAAGGGACTTTGATCAGCGACGGCACTGAAATCGAGGGTCGCTGGGCGATCCGGAATATTTTGTCCGGAAAATTTTTGATGGTCCGATCGCCAAGTCAGACGGTGAAGGCGGAAACTAAGCTCTCCGAACCCGTCCCATAAAGCGGTGTCAGGCAGGCGCGTTCTCCGTCACCGCGTTCCGCCCCGCAATGAACCCCTGGCAGACCGCGCGCGGCAGGCCGTGCATGGAGAAACCGCCCGCCGACTCGCCGCCGCAATAAAGGCCGGGGATCACTTCGCCTCTCATGTCGATCACTTGGCAGCGCGCGTTGATGCGCAAACCGGCGCGCGTGTCGTGGATAACCGGCGTCGCCCAGGCTGCATAGAACGGCGGCTTTTCGATCCTGTAGAGCGGCCTCGGCTTGCCGAAATCGGCGTCCTTGCCGGCGTCGACGAACGAATTGTAGCGCCCAACGGTTTCGGCGAGACTCTGCGGCGGCATCGGCAGCCGCTGATATTTCATTTTGATCTTGGTGGCGAGTTCGCCGATCGAGTTGGCGCTGAAGAAGAAGCCGGCGTCGACGTCCACATAGGGCGGTTTCGGGTCCCACTTCTCGCGCGCGGCGGCGTCCGCATCGAAGATCGCCCAGATCGGGCCGCCGCCGTTATGCCCGTCGCCGATGCCGGCGAGCGCTGCGTTGATGAAATTGCTCGGATTGTATTTGACGCTCTTGGCGTTGAGGTAACTGTAAGGCTCGTACGGGTCGAGGCTCTTGTAGCTCGAGTAGGTGTAGTGACCGGCGGTCTCGTCGTAGAAGCGCTTGCCCAGCAGGTTCACCAGAATCACGTCCTGCCAGTCCTTGACCGCAAGCCCGATCGCGCGTGCTTTGTCGAACACCTCGCTGCCCGGATACCAGCGAACATTCACGTAGCCATACTGGCAGCCGATGGCGCCCGGCTTGGTGATACCGGAGCCGAACTCGCCCGTATAGTTGAACGCGCCCCACAGCGCGGCGCCGATATCCATGGCGGCGATTTCGCCGCTGGCGTCCTGATCCGACCACGGCATGCCCGCGAGCCCGCAATACTCTTCGGTGAGCCGCGGGTCGAACATGCGGCGGAAGTCGACGTTGCCGGTCGAGCCGCCGGTGGCGACGATCACCGCCTTGCGCGCGCGGATGTTGATCTCGGCGCCCTTGTGGGTGGCGGCGATGCCGGTGACGCGGCCGGACTTCAGCGCCTCGCGGTGGATCGCCGTCATGCGGTGCTCGAGCAGGATGCCGATGCCGGCCTTGCGCGCCACCACTTCCAGCGGTCGGATTAAGCCTGCGCCGGCCCTGATTTCGTCGTCGTCCGGAGCAGCCGGGCCGCCGGTGTGGACCATCGGCCAGTCCTCGACCGAGATCTGCATGGTGCGCTGTACCGAGTTGCCGATCTCGTGCCCGACTTTATTAGGATGGCGGTCGATGACCTTGACGCCGTGCGCCAGCAGAAATTCGAACGCCGCCACGCTGTTGTCGGCGAACGCACGGATGATCTCGCGGTCGTTGTAGCGGTAGGGCGGAAAGCCGTTGGGCTCGACCACCGACCAGTCGGTCAGGTCTTGAAAGAACAGGTCGGCCGAATCCTCGATACCGTATTTCTTCTGGTAACTGGTGCCGCCGCCGAGCGGCAGGTTGCCGCCGCTGGTGATGGCGTGGCCGCCCACGTGGTTCTCGGCCTCCACCATGATCACGGACGCGCCGGCTTCGCGCGCGACGATGGCGGCGGGAAAACCCGTAGCGCCAGTCCCGATCACGACGACGTCGGCTTCGCGATCCCACCTTTCCACGTTCATCAGTCCCTCATTCTGCGCTCGCGCGGTGCCGCGGGGCGGCGACACTAACAGCATTTCGTATTTTGTGTCATTGGATGGCGACAAACGCGCTAGGAGTGCTGTCATGCCAGACTTCGTCGCCACTCACCGGCTCACCGAGGAAGCAAGCCTCAAAATGCTCCAAGCCGGAGTGGCCAAAGCGAACGCACTCAACTGCAAGGTTTCGCTGGCGGTTGTAGATGCAAGCTGCCGGCTCATCGCCTTTCTGATGATGGACGGCGCGCGGCACTTCTCCATCGTCACCACGCAGCGCAAGGCGGTCACGGCAGCCTCGCAGCGGCTGCCAACCGGTTACGCGCCGGAGGAGAACGCGCTCTCCATGAGTGTGCGCATGGGCGACTTCACCAATGTGCCGGGCGGTTTTCCCATCGAAATCGACGGTCAGGTGATCGGCGCCGTCGCTGCTGGCGGGGCAAAGATCGAGCAAGATGTTGAAGTCGCGAAGGCGGCGCTGGCGGCGCTCGGTCTGTAGATGGTTAATGCGACGGGCCGATGTTTCAAGTGTCGAATGAAATAACGCCACCCGAGTTGCAAGGAATACAAATAGCCGCAGCAGGCAAGTGTTGCGTGCCGTACATGCGTTCGTTATGGTTCAGTTACGTTTTCCTAACTTGCTGCAGGCTGTTTCTTACACTTGCAGCGGTTATGCGCGGCACGAGCGTCGCTGGACTCGCCCGCGATGAGCAGAACATTAAAGGAAAAGCGTCATGTCGAACAGGGAGTCCGCAAGCTTTAAAGAGCGCCTGCACGGCCATCTTGAACCCACGATCGGCGGATCGGTCTATATCAAGCCGCAGGATATGGAATGGCGGCCATCGCAATTCGAAGGCATTCAGATCAAGGTTCTCTATGAGAACAAGGAAGCTGGCGAACTGACGTGCCTGCTGAAATGGGCGCCTGGCTCGACGTTGCCATTCCACAAACATCCTGAAATCGAGCAAAGCTGGGTTCTGGAGGGCTCGTTCTCAGATCACGAGGGGATCTGCCGCGTCGGCGAATACGTCTATCGGAGGCCGGGTTCGATGCACGAAACGCACAGCGCCGAGGGGTGCACGCTGCTGGCCATCTACCGCAAGCCGAACATTTTCCGCAACAGTGTCGGCTACGACGTCGACAACAAGAAACAAGTCAAAACCAGTCGCAGCCCCAAGGCCTTTGTTCCGGCGAAGTGAAGACGCCGCCGCGCCCTTCGATGCTTTAACTGGCGCAGATTAAGAGACGAAGCAGGCGCGCGCGACCGGTCTCTCAGAGTGTGTGAGAGTTGAAAATGATCTCCGGCTCAGCGATGCAAACGGACGACACCGCCGCTTCCATGCGCACGGTGGTGGCGGCGAGTGCCGTCGGCACGACGATCGAGTGGTACGACTTTCTGATCTACGGCACGGCGGCGTCGATTGTCCTCAATAAGCTGTTTTTCCCCACCACGAACCCGCTGGTCGGAACCCTGCTGTCCATAGGTACCGTGGGCGTCGGCTTCTTCGCCCGGCCGATCGGGGCGATTATTTTGAGCCATTTCGGCGATCGGCTAGGCCGCAAGTCGATGCTGATCTTCACGCTCATTAGCATGGGGGTCGCGACGACGATCGTCGGACTCCTTCCGACCTATGCGAGCATCGGCATCGCGGCGCCGATCTTGCTGGTCCTGTGCCGGCTGGTGCAGGGCATTGCCGTCGGCGGCGAGTGGGGCGGCGCGGTGCTGATGACGACCGAACATTCGCCGGCACTCAAACGCGGCTATTACGGCAGCATGGTGCAGATCGGCTTTCCGCTCGGCATGGCGCTCGGCACGGCGTCGTTCTTCGCCTTGTCCTATCTCAGCGACGAGCAGTTTGTGGCGTGGGGCTGGCGGATACCCTTTATCGCCAGCGCGGCGCTGGTCGCGATCGGCATCTTCATCAGATTGCGCATCCAGGAGACGCCGGATTTCAAGGAAGTGTTGCGCGAGGGTAAGGTCGCGCGCTTCCCCGTCCTGGATACGATCCTGCGTCATCCCAAGGATCTCATTATCGGCCTTGGCGCCCGGATCACCGAAATATCGTGGATTTACGTCATCACGATCTTCGGCCTTAACTACGCAGTCCAGACGTTGGGCATGTCGCGCAACCTGGTGCTCGGCGCCATTGCGCTCGGCGCCGCCGGCGAACTGATCACGATACCGCTGTGCGGCCACCTGTCCGATCTCGTGGGCAGGCGCCTCATCTATCTGGTCGGCTGCGTTGCCGCGATCGTGCTGTCGTTCCCCATTTTCTGGGGCATCGAGTCGCGTGATCCCACTATCGTGGTCTTGGCCTTCGTTATCGGAATGTCGGTCGGGCACGGCATTATGTACGGTGTCCAGGCGAGCTTCCTGAGCGAAATGTTTCCCTCGAACCTGCGTTACAGCGGCGCGTCGCTTGGCTATCAGATCGCGGCGCCCATCGGCGGCGGGCTTGTCCCGCTCGCCGCAGCAGCGATGGTTGGACTGAATAACGGCGCGACCTGGCCGGTGTCATTGCTGATGATTGTGATCGCAGCGCTGACGATCGTCGCGGTGTTGTTCGCGCGCGAGACTGCCCCGGGTGTTGCGGCGAAAAAGATTGGGGCGGCCAAGAGCGCTTGAGTCTACGCGAGTTCCTTCTGCATCTGGTCGCGTGCCGCCTTCACCGCCTTGATGATGTTCTGATAGCCGGTACAGCGGCATAGATTGGAAGCGAGCACGTCGAGCAGTTCTTCGTCGTCGATGTGCGGATTTTTCTCCAGCGCGTTGGTTGCCAGCATTAGAAAGCCGGGCGTGCAATAGCCGCATTGCAGGCCGTGATTGTCGATGAACGCCTGCTGCAGCACCGAGAGCTTGTCGCCGTCGGCGAGGCCTTCCACGGTGCGGATTTTCTTACCCGCCGCTTGTACGGCGAACATCAGGCAGGAGCGCACCGCCTCGTCGTTGACGATGATGGTGCAAGTGCCGCAGACGCCGTGCTCGCAGCCGATATGGGTTCCGGTCTGGCCGCAATCGTCACGAATGGCGTCGACAAGGGTTTTCCGGGCCTCGACGCGGATCGGATAATCGCGGCCGTTGATGTT
>JASHVC010000481.1 GCA_030039655.1 Xanthobacteraceae bacterium
GCAAGCGACGACCCGATCGCGCGCAAGGGTCACTCCTACCCGAGTAAGGCTCGTGCAAAAACAATTGGAACGGCAGAACTACAAAAGGCTGCACCTTTCTCATAGTGCGCGCAATAGGCATACTCGCCTTTGCTGCTCGGCAATAATTGGGGGATGTTCGGGGCTGACAGAGTGCGTCAGCCAACGCGGCGAATTGACTAGAGCTTCGTAGTCGCCGGAATCGTCGGTCCACCAAGGCCATCGCGACTATAAATGTCTTCGCGAAATTGCACGATGCCGTCGGAGGCCGACCAGGCAGTCACATAAACCCAGTGCAGCGGCACGGGCTTGGTCAGGTTCACATTGATCTGATCGCCGGATTTGATCGCCTGATCGATGTGGTCGGGCGTCCAGCCCTTGGTACCGTCAAGCAGCCATTCGACCAATTCGCGCACGTTTTGCACCCGGCAGCAGCCGGACGAATCGTAGCGGAAATCTCCGCCGAACAAATTCTTCAACGGTGTATCATGCATGTAGACGCCGTATTGGCTCGGAAAGTTGATGCGGATGCGTCCGAGCGAATTGGTGTCGCCGGGATCTTCGCGGAATGTGTAATGGACCGCATCCTCCGAGTACCAGTTGATTTGGGCCGGCTCTACTTCCTTGTGCTTGGGATCGTAGATGCGGATGTGGTTCTGCGTCAGATAGTCGGGCTTATCCTGCATCAGCGGAATGAGGTCCTTGCGGATAATCGACACCGGCACGGTCCAGAACGGATTGAAGTTGACCTGCACGATCTTGCTGTTGATGTCAGGCGACGGCCGATCGGGCTTGCCCACCACCGCGGTATGGCGCTGCACGGCGACATCGTTCTCGATTGCTTCAACGCGCGCCGCCGGAATGTTGACCACCACGTAGCGCGGACCGAGATTGGTGCTCAGCGTCTTCAAGCGGCCTATGTTGACCTTGAGCTGGTCGCGCCGCGTCGTCGCCGACACGTTCATTGCTGCCAAGGTGGTCGCACGCACCATGCCGTCGCTGGTCAGGCCGTGACGCGCCTGAAACCGCCGCACTGCCGCCTCGACATAAGAGTCGTAGATGTCGTTGCCGACCGCGCTCGGATCGAGGTCGCCGGACACCGACAGCCGGGAACGCAGATCCACCACGCCGGGGTCGCGCATGCCGAGGCGCAATTCGCCCACGCGCGGAACCTGCGGCCACCCGCCACGCGCCACGATGGCATCGTAGGTCTGGATGGCTTGCTGGGTGATCTCCGCGGTCTGCGGCGACAGCGTCGGCGCTGTCGCTCTGGGCATATGGATCGTGCGCGAGGCTTGATCGAAAGACTGCCCGAACTCGCCGCGTTCCCCGTCGTGCATAAGCGCGTCGAGCGACGTATCATCGACGGCCCGCGCCCGCCCCGCCGCCACCCCCGCGGCTGCGAGCGTCCCAGCGCCGGCCAGGCCCCGCAAAAAGCGGCGCCGCCCGGGGCTCACGCCTCGCCTTTCATCAACTTCACTCATGGAGCGAATCCGCTGAATCTGGCTGCCACGACTGATGGTCCGTCCGATCCCGCCCCCAACAAATATTAGCACGGCAGGACGCGCGACCAAAGGGCACGGCGCAAGCGCCTTCCTCTGTGCACAATCCCAGCGCCGCTTGGTCCGGGCGGTTTTGTGGCTGCGCAAGGCGACGTATAGTTATGCAATTCCTGCGCGGAAGGTGCGTAAGCGGACGAAACTAGTTGTAGGAGCAATCATGGGCGCATTCAGGCTGCTTACGCTACCGGTCCGCCGGATCGCGAACTCCCGGCTGTTTCAGCTTGTCTTCGTGGTCGCCGTCGTTCTGTTGTTGGAGAACTTTTCCGGCAACCACGCGGTGCTTACCCGCGCGGCGGACGGCCTGGACAAACTCGTCGAAGCGACCGTGCAACTGATTTCCGATCACGTCCACAACCTGCGCACCTTGACCAAGTCGATGCTCACCGACGGCGTGATGATTGGGTACGTGTACGTTGTCTGTCTGGTGGCTTTCGCTGTGCTCCGATGGGTGCTCGGCTTGGCGCTCGACCTCGTTGGCCGGACCAACTTCCTGTGGCTCCGAAAGACGATTGCGCGGGAACGCGGCATCGCTGCCTATCAAGCCTGGTTGCCGCTCGAGAGAATACGGCCGGCCGACTATCCGCAAGCCGTGTGGGAAGAAGAGTTCGCCTGGCCTGCGGGTGACAGGCCGCCCTATCCGCCGCTCGGGACGCGCGTGGTCCGCGGCACCGTAGTCTACGGAGCCGTTCTCGCCGGCGTAGCGGCGTTGCTCCAGTTCTTCACGCCATTTCCGGTGCTGAGTTGGCTTGAGAAACTGATCAGCTGATCACAGAAGCAAAAGAACCCCGGCATTGCCGCCGGGGCCAAGGCACGCCAGTACCACAGAAAACTGGCGAAACGATCCAGCTCTTTAGAGCCGGTAGAGAATCTGATCGGTCCAGAAGCGCTCGAGCCGGTGCAGCGCCTTGTTGAGTACGCCGAACTCTTCGGCGCTGATGCCACCGACTTGTTCCACGGTCCGCACATGCTTGTGGTAGAGCGTGTCGACGATGTCGCGCACTTCGCGGCCCTTTTCGGTGAGCTTGATGCGCACCGAACGGCGATCCACCCGCGAGCGCTGGTGATCGAGGAAGCCCATCTCCACAAGTTTCTTCAGATTGTAGGAGACATTGGAGCCGAGGTAGTAGCCGCGCGTCCGCAACTCGCCCGCGGTCAGCTCCTTGTCGCCGATATTGTACAGCAACAGTGCTTGAACCGAATTGATATCGGCGCGCCCGCGACGGTCAAACTCGTCCTTGATGACATCGAGCAAACGGCGATGCAGGCGCTCGACCAGGGTCAACGCCTCCAGATAATGCGGCCGGATGTGGTCGAAGCGCGCCTCACGGTCTGCGGACTCGACCGTCTTGACGACAGCTTTCATTGTGACGCCTCTTTCTAGCCAATTTTGTTATCGAAGACGGGCCCTGTTTTCCCGCCTATCCGCGCGACACTATCCCGCTTGCTCTAAGATCAGTTTAAATAACAGGCTAAAAATAATGTTTATTCGCCTTTGTGCAGGCTCGATTGCGCCTCAATTTACAGGGGTTTCCTTGAAAGATTATTCACCGCGTCGGCCTCGGCCAGTTATTCAAACTTGATGTTCGCGTCGCGAATGATACGGCCGTAATCGTCGTAGTCCTTGTGCAGAACGGCCGCAAAAGCTGCGCCGCAGCGTCCCCCGGGAAAGAAGCCGAGCGTCGCGAAACGCTCCTTGACCTTGGGATCGGCAATTGCGGTTTTGAACCAGCCGATCAGCTGCTCCATTGTTTGTTTTGGCGTCTTCGCCGGCGCGGTCACCGCACCGAAAAATTCCGCCTCAACACTTTTGTAACCTAACTCGATCGCCGTCGGCACATCCGGCAACGTGGCAACACGCGCCCGCGCCGTCGTGGCGAGAGCGCGCAGCTTGCCGGTCTGCAGCTGTCCTTGCAGGCTCGAAAGATCGGCCAGCGCCGCCGTGACTTGCTTGCCCAGGAGTGCCTGGATCGCCAGCGTGTAGCCGGAAAATGGGATGAACGTCATATCCACTTTGGCTTCGCGCTTAAGCATCTCGAAAGCCATTTGAGAGGCTGTCGCCGGCCCAAGGCTCGCCAGCGTCAGGGCGCCAGGTTTCGCACGCGCCGCGTCGATGAGATCCGCAAGCGTACGATAGGGCGCTTCACTCCCCACCACGATCAGTGGCGGAAAGCTCGCGACTTCGCAAACCGGCTCGAAGTCGGTCAACGGATCGTAGTTGAGCTTGCGCAGATGCGGGAGCACGACGAACGAATTGGAAATGATCGCGAGCGTGTTGCCGTCGGGCGCGGCGCGGGACACCAGTTCCGTTCCGATCTCCGTGCCGGCGCCAGGATGGCTCTCGACCACCATGGTCGGACCGCCTGCAGCGCCGATTTGCTCGGCCACGATACGGATCATGGAATCGGCCGGGCCGCCGGGAGGGAACGGTAGGATCAGCCTGATTTTTGCGCCGGTCTGCGACCAGGCGACGACGCTCAGAGCAAACAACATCGCGGCGGCCAGCGCCACGGCCCCATGACCTCGCCTAAGCCATTGCATGCGGACGCTCCCCAAAGCTCCGATGCAGACAACGCCGCCACCTTACACCGTCCGACGGCGACCGGAAATGGCTCAGCCGCGACGCGCAACAGCGAGTCGCGGGAGTTCGGGTCAAATCGCAGCGTGCGAAGGCATCGCCTTGGCAACGCCGCCCATTTTCGATTGACTCGGTCTGGCGGCCCAACCATATAGCGCCGCGGGCCGGGCTGCCGGCTATTGCGCCCGCAATTCGGTGCGGGGGAGTGTCCCGAGCGGCAAAGGGGGCGGACTGTAAATCCGCTGGCTTACGCCTTCGTAGGTTCGAGTCCTACCTCCCCCACCAGCCCCAACTTGATAGAACCGGGTATGCGCGAACGCGAATGGCGATCGAAACCTCGCCCGCAACGCCGGCCCGGTGATTATCGCCAGCCGCGCCGAGACAGGCGGAACGCACGAAACGACGAGTCCGGCGATGCCGTCATCCTTTATGGCTGGCACACGGTCACAGCCGCTCTTACCAATCCCGCACGCCGTATCCACCGGCTGCTCGTAACCGAGAACGCGCTGCGCCGGCTGCAAGAGGAAGGCATCGCGCTACCGATGGCTTCCGAAGTCGTGCGCCCCGATGCAATTGCGGCGCGGCTCACGCCTGACGCCGTGCACCAGGGCCTGCTGGCCGAAGCCGATCCGCTCGTCTCACCGGACATCGAGGTTTTGGCCGAGTCAGGAATTGTGCTCGTGCTCGACCAGATCACCGACCCGCACAACGTGGGCGCCATCCTGCGCACCGCCGCGGCGCTTGCGGTCGCCGCCATTGTCACTACCGCGCGGCATAGTCCGGAGGCGACCGGCGTGTTGGCGAAATCCGCATCAGGCGCGCTTGAAGCCGTGCCGATCGTGACCGTGCAGAATCTTGCGCGCGCTCTCGCTGAACTCAAGGAGCGCGGCTTTCTGGTGATTGGGCTCGACAGCGCCGGGCCGGACGATCTGGCCGCGGTGCAAATGCGAGCGCCACTCGCGCTGGTGCTCGGCGCCGAAGGCAAGGGATTGCGGCAAGGAACGCGCGCGGCTTGCGATCAGTTGGCGCGGCTCGATCTGCCCGGCGCGATCAAGAGCCTCAACGTGTCGAACGCAGCGGCGCTCGCACTTTATATCGCCAGCCGCGCTATCGAGCAGGTTTGAGCCGCTAACGTCCGTCGTGCCAGACAAACCGATGGGCCAGGAAATTACGCAAGGCGGCGGCACCCGCGCACAGCAATGCAAAGACCAGAACCGCACCGGCAATTTGCGCGGCGCCCCCGGCCAAACTCGCGGCCGCATTAGCCCCGCGCAACGGACCTAATATTTTGAACAGAGCCGCGAGCGCGCCGATAAGCGCGCCATAGCCCGCGGCGTGGACGACATTCCACGCCGCCGCGGATCCTTCGCTCGACTGAAAAAGTGATGGCAGCGGCATATCTGCCTTATCGGTCTTATGCCTTACTCCGCCGCTTCAACCTGCGCCGGACGCCGCGCTTGCAGACCGGTGAGATCGGGCAACACCAAAAGCACGAATTCC
>JASHVC010000482.1 GCA_030039655.1 Xanthobacteraceae bacterium
GAGATCGCTGACCTGACGGCGGCGGGCTGCCGCTATCTGCAAATCGACGAGGTCAACCTCGCTTACCTGTGCGATCCGGAATTGCGGCGGCAAGTGAGCAATATCGGCGAGGACCCCGCGACCTTGCCGAAGACCTACGCCAAGCTGATCAACGCCGCGATCGCCAGCAAGCCGGCCGACATGACCGTGTGCATGCATCTGTGCCGCGGCAATTTCGCCGGTGCCTGGATCGCCGAAGGCGGTTACGAACCGATCGCCGATCTTTTGTTCAACGAGATCGGCGTCGACGGCTATTTCCTCGAATATGACTCGCCGCGCGCGGGGGATTTCTCGCCGCTGCGTTTTTTGCCCAAGGGCAAGATGGCGGTGCTCGGTCTCGTCACCACCAAAAGTCCGAAAATGGAAACCAAGGACGAGCTGAAGCGGCGCATCGAAGAGGCGAGCCGCTACGCGCCCATCGAGCAGCTCGCGCTGTCGCCGCAATGCGGCTTCTCCTCCGGCATCGGCGGTCAGGCGATGACAGTCGACGATGAGATCAGAAAGCTCGCGCTCGTAGTCGAGACTGCGTGCGAGGTTTGGGGCACGGCGTGAGCGCGGCGCGTGGCGCGGTCAGGTCGTGGGCTTCGCCGCCGCCTCGCGCCAGATCGCCAGCAAGATCGAAATGATCGCGGGGCCGAGAAACAGGCCGATCAGCCCGAAAGTTTCCAGTCCGCCGAAAATGCCGAGGAACACCCACAGGAA
The DNA here is from genome assembly GCA_030039655.1 of Xanthobacteraceae bacterium. Next base: position 742 of record JASHVC010000482.1, read on the forward strand.
GGGCAGCCGCGTCGTGCTGCCGATGAACAGCGGCCGTACCAGATGGTCGGCAGCAACCACCACGACTGTCCCAAACACGACGAGTGCAATGGCGGCGGTCGTCTTCGCGGTGGCGAGCAGATAAAGCGCGCAGCCGATGAAAATCACCGGCGCGCCGAACGGAACGGTCGCCAGCACGCCGGTAGCAAGGCTGAGCAAGACCACGTGGTGAAGCCCGGCCACCAGATAGGCGACGCCGAGCACGAGGCCTTCGGCTAGTCCGACCAGCACCAGTCCGTTGACTGTGCCGCGCACGGCGGAGATTGCGTCTTTGCCGAGCCGCCCGCCCGGCGGGCCAAACAGCCGCTCGGCGATGGCTTGCGCTTGCGCCATGACGGTCGGGCCGTCGCGATAGAGAAAGAACAACGTGAGCACGGTGAACACCAGAATGGTCAGGCGGCTGGCGACCTCGACGCCGACCGTGCGCGTCAGGCTGAAAATCCCACTTGTCTCGCTGTGGCCCAAGAGCGCCTGTGCGGCGCCCGGCTGGGCCAGGTTCGCTTGCCACCACGTCGCGACCGAACTGCCGATGTAGGGAATGCTCGACAGCCAATCGGGCGTGCCCAGGCCGTGTTCGCGGATATCTTTCACCCAATCCATGACCGCGCCGCCTTCGTGGCTGGCTCGAAAGCCGAGCCAGATCAGCGGTACTACCAGGAGCACTGCGAGCACGAGCGTCAAAAGGGACGCGACTGCGGTGTTTCCCATCCCGTGGCGGACAAGAGCTTGGCGCAGCGGCCAAGTCGCGATCGCCAGCACACAGGCCCAGGCAAGCGACGGCAGGAAGTGCCACAGCGTCCAAACGCTGAGCAGCACGATGGCGATGATAAGGATCGCGCGCGCGACTCGTTGGTTGTCCCAGCGTGCATTCATAGCGTCGCCCCGGCGCTTGCTTCGTCGTTTGTCTGTTTAATGGATTGCGCGGCGCGATGGCAAATTGAGGACGATGGATGGGACGGCGCTTTAGCCGGTGATCGGGCCTCCTCTGATTAGGGCAAATCGACGCTCATGCGTTGCGGGGCAATCTGGAAGAGCCTATGTCCGTGAAGAAACGCCGGAGTAGATATTGACAGATGCCTGCCGCGGCACAGACCCATTGCTGGCCGGCGATCGATCGCCGGGGCTTCCTCTTCATCACGACCGCGGTGGTGGGAGCGGCAGGAGCTGTGGCTGCCGCGTGGCCATTGATTGATCAAATGAATATGGATGCGCGGGTGCGCGCCGCGGCAGGTATCATTAGCTTCGATGCGACTGCATTGCGTCCCGGAGAGCGCCGCCAGCTGCGTTGGCGTAATTTTCCCATTTTTGTGGTCAGGCGAACGCCAGCCATGTTGGCGGCGATGCAGGAACCGGCATTTGTTGCCGCGCTCAGCGATCCGGATTCGCGCATGCGCCAGCAACCGCCCTATGCGCGCAATTGGCATCGGTCGATCGATCCCGCCTTTGCTGTTTTGGTTGGAATTTGCACCAAATGCGGCTGCGGCCCGAATTACTCCGCCGAGACTTCGGTGTTCACTATGGCGGGAGGCTACGCTTGCCCATGTTGCGCGTCGCATTACGATCCCGCCGGTCGTGTCTATTCCGGAATCGCTCAATACAATCTTCCGGTCCCGCCCTACGAGATAGGCCGACGCTCGCAAATTTTGCTCGGCAAGAATCCTCCGGGCGAGCTGTTCACGTTCGAATCCATTGAACAGATCTGAATAAATCTGAAGCCTCAGCCAAGTTGCGGCGCGCGGCGAGACCTCATCTTTTTCGCTTCAGGTCCGCGATCACCACCTGGGCCGCATTGTGGCCCGGAGCGCCGGTGACGCCGCCGCCGGGATGTGCGCCCGAGCCGCACAGATAGAGTCCGGGCACGGGCATGCGATAGTCGGCGTATCCCAGCATCGGCCGCGCCGAGAACAGCTGATCGGGGGTCAGCGCGCCATGAAAAATATCGCCGTTGGGCAGACCGAACGTTTGTTCGAGATCAAGCGGCGAGAAGATCTGGCGCGCGATCACGCTGGTGCCGAAGCCGGGCGCGTAGGCGTCGACGGTGTCGATCATCAGGTCCGCGACCGTTTCGCGATGGCGGTTCCAGGATGAGCCGTCGGAAAATTTCGGCGTCACGTGCTGACAGAACAAGCTGGCCACATGGGCGCCGGCCGGGGCAAGGCTGTCGTCAAGCGTTGAGGGGATGACCATTTCGATAATCGGCTTGCGGCTCCAGCCGTGCTTGACGCAATCGCGATAGGCCTGGTCCATATAGGGCAGGTTGGGCGCCAGAATGATGCCGGAGGCGTGATGGTCGCCGGCGCCGCGCAGCGCGGTGAAATCCGGGAGTTCCGCTAGGGCGACGTTCATGCGGAACGTACCGGACCCCGCCTTCCATTTATTCATGCGGACCAGCATGGCGGAAGGCACGGCCCCGCGAGGCACCAGCGTCAGGAACAAATATTGCGGGGCCACGTTGGCGATCACCGCGCGCGCGCGGATCGGCGTGCCGTCCTCGAGCACGACGCCGGTGGCGCGGTCGCGCTCGATGATGACTTCGCGCACGGCGGAGTTGACATCGATGCGCGCGCCGCGCTGGCCGGCGGCCTTGGCCATGGCCTGGGTGATCGCGCCCATGCCGCCGATGGCGTGGCCCCATGTGCCCTTCTTGCCATTCACCTCGCCCAGCATGTGATGCAGCAGCACATAGGCGGAGCCGGGCGTGTAGGGGCTAGCCAAATTGCCGACGACAGCATCGAAGCCGAGCACCGCCTTGATCGGATGGGAATCGAATGAGCTGTCGAGGAGCTCGCCGGCCGATTTGTGCAGGAGATCGTATGCCGCCTTGTAGCCGGCGGCTCGCCAGAGCTTCTTGCCGATCGCGGCAAGCTTGACGAGTTCCGCCATGGCGCGCCCGAAACCCGAGAGCGCCAGGTTGGGCGGCGCACGGAGCATGAGGCCGCGCAGCACTTCGGCAACGCGGCCCATATTCGCCTGATAGTCCGGATAGCGCTCCGCGTCCTTTTTGCTGAATTTAGCGATCTCGCGCACGGTGCGGCCTTCGCCCGTGAGCAAATAGCGGTCGTCGGGCAGCGGCAGGAAATTCTGCGCGCGGCGCTCGACGATGCGCAGCCCATGTTGCTGCAGTTTCAGATCGCGGATGATCTTGGGCTGCAGCAGGCTGACCGTGTAAGCCGCGGTCGAATTGCGGAAGCCCGGATAGAACTCTTCGGTCACGGCGGCGCCGCC
>JASHVC010000483.1 GCA_030039655.1 Xanthobacteraceae bacterium
ATTGCCGCGGAAAGCCTGATGGAACGGTCGTTCAAGAAAGAAGTCGACGCGTTGCGCCTGGGCGCCGGCCAGGTGTTTCGCGGCGAGGGCATCCTGGCGGTCACCAAGGCGCTGCTGCAGTCCGGCGTAAGCTATGTGGGTGGCTACCAGGGCGCGCCGGTGTCGCACCTGCTCGACGTGATGGTGGATGCCGAGGACCTGCTGGCCGATCTCGGCGTGCACGTCGAAACCTGCACCAATGAGGCTTCGGCCGCAGCCATGCTGGGCGCCTCGATCAATTATCCGCTGCGCGGCGCGGTAACGTGGAAATCCATCGTCGGCACCAATGTGGCCGCCGATGCGCTGTCGAATCTCGCCTCGCCCGGCGTCATCGGCGGCGCTCTCATCGTGCTGGGCGAGGACTACGGTGAAGGCGCAAGCGTCATTCAGGAGCGCTCCTACGCCTACGCCATGAAATCCTCCATGTGGCTGCTCGATCCGCGGCCCGATCTGCCGACCATCGTGCGCATGGTCGAGCAGGGCTTCGAGCTTTCCGAGGCGAGCCATGCGCCCGTGATGCTCGATTTGCGCGTGCGTGCCTGCCATGTCACGGGCGAGTTCGTCGCCAAGGACAACAAGAGCGGCGCCTATAGCGGCCGCCACCGGCTCAGTGGCCCGCCGCGCTTCGAATACGGCAAGCTCGCCCATCCGCCGGTGATCTTCACCCAGGAGCGGCTGAAGATCGAAGAGCGGCTCCCAGCCGCGCAGAAATTTGTTCGCGAGCAAAAGCTCAACGAGTTCATTCCGGGCGACATCAGTGAGATCGGCATCATCGTTCTCGGCGGCCTCACCAACGGGCTCCTGCGCGCGTTGGGTCGGCTAGATCTTGCAGATCTCTACGGCGCTTCGCGCATTCCGATCTACGTGCTCAACGTCGCTTACCCGCTGGTGCCCGAGGAAGTGAAGGAGTTCTGCATCGGCAAGCGCGCCGTGCTGGTCGTGGAGGAAGGCTCGCCCGACTACGTCGAGCAGCAAATCAACGTCATCCTGCGCGGCGTCGACATTTCGACACGCGTTCTCGGCAAGGGGTGTCTGCCGCGCAGTGGCGATTACACCTCGGAAGTATTTTTGCGCGGCATCGCGGCGTTCCTGAAAGAGACGCTCCCCGGCGGCGTCGATGCCGATGCCGTTGCGGCGAGAGCGGACCAAATGCTCTCGCATAAGCCGGCCGTCGCGGCGGCTGTCGGCGATATTCCTCCGCGTCCGCCGAATTTCTGCACTGGTTGTCCGGAACGGCCGGTCTTTACCGCCATCAAGCTCGCACAACGCGAGATCGGCCCGACCCACATCAGCGCCGATATCGGCTGCCATTCGTTTGCGACCTTCGCGCCGTTCTCGCTCGGCAATTCGATCCTCGGCTACGGGATGTCGCTGGCCAGCGCTGCGGCGGTCACGCCGAACATGGAAAAGCGCCCGATCGCCGTGATGGGCGACGGCGGGTTCTGGCACAACGGCGTCATCACCGGAGTCGCCTCCAACGTCTTCAACAAGGGCGACGGCGTTCTCATCGTGATGCAGAACGGCTACGCGTCCGCCACCGGCCAGCAATATTTGCCATCGAGCAAAGCCAACCGCAGTGGCACACCCACCGGCATCAGCATCGAAAAGACCTTGCGCTCGCTCGGCGTCAAATGGCTGCGCACGGTGCGTACCTACAGCGTCGCCAAGATGACGGCGACCCTGAAGGAGGCGATGCGCACCGCCGAGCAGGGGCTCAAGGTCATCATCGCCGACGGCGAATGCATGCTGGCGCGGCAACGCCGGCTGCGCGTGGAGAACTCCGAGAAGCTCAAGCGTGGCGAGCGCATAGTGACGACGCGCTTTGGCGTCGACGATGAAATCTGCACCGGTGATCACTCTTGCATCCGGCTGTCTGGATGTCCGTCGCTCACGGTCAAGCCCAACCCGGACCCACTGCGCAGCGATCCAGTGGCCGCCGTGATCGAAAGCTGCGTCGGCTGCGGGCTGTGCGGCGAGGTCGCGCACGCGGCCGTTCTCTGCCCGTCGTTCTACCGCGTCGATGTCATCAGCAATCCGACCTGGTGGGACCGCAAGCTCTTTGATTTGCGCAGCCGTGCCATTGGTTGGCTGCGCGGCACTTCTTCTCCCTCTCCCCAAGGGGGAGAGGGCGGGGTGAGGGGGCTCGGGCCTGTCGGCGAATCTCAAGGCGGCGAGTCCCGAACGCCCTCACCCCAACCCTCTCCCCTGCGGGGAGAGGGTGTTCGCATCACCGATCTAAAGACGAACGTACGTCCTCTAACGATCCTGATCGCCGCGCTGGGCGGCGAGGGCGGTGGTGTGCTCACCGACTGGATCGTTGCCGCGGCCGCGAGCCAAAATTTTCCGGTGCAGTCGACGTCGATTCCCGGCGTGGCGCAGCGTACGGGGGCGACCACCTATCACGTCGAGTTTGTTCCCAAAGCATTCGCCGCGGCGGACGCACGTCCGATCCTGACGCTGGCGCCCGGGGTCGGCGATGTCGATCTCGTGGTGGCCAGCGAACTCATGGAGGCGGGCCGCGCGATCGCGGGCGGCTTTGTCACGCCGAATCGCACAATGACAATCGCGTCCACCAGCCGCTCCTATTTGGTGGTGGAGAAGATGGCGATGGGTGATGGCCGCTACGATCAACAGCGGCTCATTCAGGCGGTGCAAAAAAATTCGAAGGATGCGCTGCTGCTCGATCTCGAGGCGATCGCGCGCCAGTCCGGCGCCATGATCAACGCCGTGATGCTCGGCGTCATCGCGGCCGCCGGGGCGCTGCCGATACCGGCCGAAGCGTTCGAGGCGGCGATCCGCGCCGACGGCAAGGCGGTCGACGCTAACTTGCGAGGTTTCCGCGCCGGGTTCGCAGCGACCCGGAGTGGCGCACGCGCGGAGTCAATTCCCGGCAAACGCACTCGCGCGGCGGCTTCTTCGCCCGCCGAGCTGGAAAGCGCGATCACTCAGATGCCGGAAGCCGCGCGAGCCTTCATGACCGAAGGTGTGCGCCGCCTCGCGGCTTATCAGGACATTGCTTATGCGCGCCTGTATCTCGACCGTCTCAAGCCGCTCCGCGATGCGGACGTGAAGGCTGGTGCTGACGGACGGTTGCTGGCGGAGGCGGCGCGCCATCTCGCGGTGCGCATGTCTTACGAGGACGTGATCCGCGTCGCGCAAGCCAAGATCGATCCGGCGCGCCTGAGCCGCGTCATCGCGCAATTGGGCGTCAAGCCGGAGCAGCCGTACAGCGTCACCGAGTTTCTCAAACCCGGTGTTGATGAGTTCTGCTCGGTGCTGCCACCGTGGCTGGCGCGGCCCATTCTCGCCTTTGCCGAACGGCACGCAGGCTTTGCCCGCACCCATTGGGCCATGGAGCTGAACACGGCCTCGATCTTCGGCTATCTGCGCTTTGCAACCCTGGCGAAGCTGCGCTCGTGGCGGCCCAAGACGTATCGTTTCCAGGAGGAGCAGAAAGCAATCACCGCGTGGCTGCGTCAAGTCGCTGAAGCCGCGCCGCTGTCGGCCGAACTTGCGATCGAAATCACCGAGTGCGCCCGCCTCATCAAAGGCTATGGCGACACCCACAAGCGCGGCTCTGCGAATTACCGGGTGATTGAGACCGAGCTGATGCTTCCCGCGCTTGCCGGCAGCATGCCGCCACGCCAGGCCGCCGAGGCGATCGCCAACGCGCGCACGGCGGCGCTGCTCGATCCAGAAGGCGAAGCCTTATCCAAGTGTATAGTCGCAATTCATTCCCAATCGAGCCATAGGATCGCTGCGGAATAAAAGGCCGCTGCCGCCCCGGCGAAACGCTGGGGCGCTTTAACAACAGAGGGTCGCATATGGCCGATCGCATCGCGGACGCACCGCGCTCACTTCATCTGCTTGTTCGTGCGCTGGCGATGTTTTGCTTCGTTGGAATTTGCTTCGACAGCACTGGTGTGCTGGCGCAATCGTCGTTCTATCGTGCTCCACCCCAGGACATCGCAGGCCGGCCCGGCGCGCTCATCCGGCAAGAGCCGATGGGCTTGAACGCGCCGTCCGGCGCATCCGTGGTGCGCGTGCTGTACCGTTCGACTGGCCTACACGACGAGCCGATCCCGGTGTCCGGCGCCGTCATCATCCCGCCCGGTCCAATGCCCCCCGAAGGCCGGCCCATCGTCGCCTGGGCGCATCCGACCACGGGCGTGGTGCCCCGCTGCGCGCCGTCCATGGCGATGTTTCTCATCCAGCAAATTCAAGGCGTGCGCGAAATGGTGGAGCGCGGTTACATCGTAACCGCGACGGATTATCCGGGGCTCGGCACGCCGGAAACGCATCCGTATCTGGTGGGCGAGAGCGAGGCGCGCGCGGTGCTCGATTCGGTGCGTGCGGCGCGCGAACTGACCGGAGCGCCGGCGCGTTTTGCCGTGTGGGGACATTCGCAGGGCGGGCAGGCCGCTTTGTTCACCGGCATGATGGCAAAGAGTTACGCGCCGGAGCTTGATCTTGTGGGCGTCGCCGCTGCCGCCCCCGCGACCGAGCTTGAGACGCTTCTTGCCGAAGACATCGACACCAGCGGAGGCCGCAATCTCACCGCCATGACGCTATGGTCGTGGTCGCGCGTTTTTAACGCGCCGATCGATCGCGTCGTCGAGCCCTACGCCATGGCGGTTGTCGAACGCCTCGCCGGTGAATGTATCGAGTCGATTTACGACATCGTGCGGCGGCGTGCCCCCACGCGCTCGCTGGAGCAGGCATTCCTGGCGCAGCAGGATTTCTACCGAACCGAGCCGTGGTATTCCCTGATGACGAAAAACACGCCCAGCACCTTGCCGCCGCATATCCCGGTGTTTCTGGCGCAAGGCGGCAAAGATGGACTCGTGCGACCGCAGGTCACGCAGAGCTATATGAAACGGCTGTGCGCTGCCGGAAGCAAGGTCCAGTGGTTTTTCATGCCGAACGTGAACCACGGGTTTGCGGCGCATAACAGCGCCTCCCTCGCGGTTCAGTGGATGTCCGATCGATTTGCCGGCGCCGGCCCGCCGAACGACTGCAATAGCGGGTGAGGAACAAAGGGATCTGCTCCGCCACTTCTGTTGAGCCGCCGGCGCGCGCTGGAGAAAGCCAAAGCGGAATTGCGCCGGCAGTTCGGCCGGGCGTAGTATTCATCGGTTGCTGGAGAGAACCGATGGAAACCACAGCCCAATCCGCGACGCCAAACACTCGGCGTTCATCCGATACGATGCAGACCCGGCCGCTGTCGCCCGCGCTCGGCGCCGAGATCGTGGGCGTCGATCTCAGCGAGCCGATCAGCGACGAGCTGTTCGCCAAGATTCAGGATTGCTGGCACCAGAACCTCGTCGTGCTGTTCCGCGACCAGCACTTGAGCGAGGCGGATCAGGTCCGCTTTGCCGAACGTTTTGGTCCACTGGCGATCAGCCACACCCGCCGCTACACCACGGCCAATCCGGCCGTGATGATCATTTCCAACATTCGCGAGAACGGCAAGCAGATCGGCGCCTTGCCGGATGGCGAAATGCAGTTTCATTCCGATCAGTGCTATCAGGAAAAGCCCGCCATGGCCTCGATGCTGTACGCCATCGAGATTCCCGGCGTGGGCGGCAACACGCTGTTTGCCAACGCCTACAAGGCTTACGAGACCTTGAGCGACGACATCAAGCGCCGCCTCGACGGCCGCAAGGCCATGCACGCCTACGACTACGATGCGGCGTCAATGAAACGCGGCACCCGCATCAAGGAGGGCGTGCCGCATTTCGCCCATCCGGCCGTGCGCACCCATCCGGCGACGGGCCGCAAAGCGCTTTACGTCAACCGGCTGATGACCATCGGCATCGAAGGCTTGCCGGAAGCCGAGAGCGATGAGTTGTTGAACGTCCTGTTCGCGCACCAGGAGAACCCGGCGTTCATCTACGAGCACGTCTGGCGCGTGAACGATCTGCTGATGTGGGACAATCGCTGTGCGCTGCACGCCCGCAGCGACTTCAGTTCCGACGAGCGCCGGTTGATGCGCCGGGTGACAGTGTTGGGCGAACGGCCGGTCTGAGCGCCATAACAGATTGAAATTACGCCGCTGGCTCGAAGGCGCCATCGCCAATCTTCAGTTCGTGATGCTCGCCGCAATGCGGGCAGCGGACGTTGAGCGCAACGAAGCGCAGTCCGGATTCGCCTGACAGATTCATGTCGGCGCCCTCAAGCCCGGGATCGATCTCCTGCCCGGTCGTTGGACAAGAGAAAATTGGAGCGCCCATGACAAACCTCCCGGAACCGTCGCCATCGCCAAGCCACTATCCGCAACCAAGCCACTTCCGCGCAACTTTGTTTATTATTTGGTAAACGGACGCGCTTTTTATGACGGTGCGGCTTGTGTCCCCGATTTCCACAACGTGCGGCAAGCATGAGCGCGTGGAACCATTGATCTATTTAGATCACGCGTAAATGCGGAAAGTTCCAGCTTGTTTTCCTATGCTTTTGTCACCGGACAAAAGAAAGTTCCTTCGACCTCGACCACGTCGTCCTGGTTAAGCCGGCTGACTTCCACGATTGTGCGCGGCGGATAAGGTCCGCCGCCCCAGAGTTCCTCCTGGATTTTGTTCACCAGAGGCCGGTAGCGGCTTATGTCCGTGACGTAGACCACGAGGCGGACGGCGTCGCGCAATCCGCCTCCCGCGGCCTCGACGATCGTCCGCATGTTCAAGAAAGCTTGCCGCACGCGCGCCTCGTCGCCCGCCACCAGCGCATTCGTTGCCGGATCGATCCCGCGCATGCCCGCCACATAAACAAAATCGCCGGCGCGTACACCGAGGTCCCACGGGCCCGTCGGCTTGATGGCGCCGGGTGGCGAGAGGAGCTCGATATTATCGTTCGGCATTGATGAAAACTCGCGTTGGCGGACTGCGCCGATCTCGGTAAAATCCACTAAGCATTATTGTAGACAATGCAGTCTGCGCTTAGATCTAAAACTGAGACAATACCAAGAAGCTGGCAGTTTATCAGTTTAACATTGGACGGTCTAAAACAGGCGGGTCATAAGGCCATCAAATAGAATTCAATGTCTTGAAGAAATACGTTGGCAAAAAGACATCTCGGGCTAAAGGAACCTGCTACTGAAGTTCGCCCGGAGCCTCCGATCATTTCGTCAGCGGTACTTGGGCGATAACTACGCCTCTTCGGGCAACAACCGCAGGCGTTTAACGGGAGGAAAGATGAATTTCGCGAGCGCCCCACAGACCAGATACCCCACAATTTGGCGTAGCAATGGGTCCTGTTGGACAGTGGAGTACACTAATCCAAACTTGGCACCAAGGGCTGGCGCGAACGATGCTACACCGGCAATTACAGATGTGAAGCCGTGGTTGAGTGCTGATTGGTATGCACCAACCAAGTCGAAAGCTTGCGACATTGCCGGATGTTCCCAACGTACGTAAACGCTCAGACCGATTGCCACTATGTACGGAACGAGCGCCAGCGAAAGAATCAGAGAAAGCAATGTGGTGAAGCTAGGAGAAACAAATAGGCCACGCATCGAAGAAAGAAAGGCACCCACACAAAATATGAAGAAAAATATGCTGCTTGCGGTTACATAATCATATTTGAACCATTGAACGAAGATCGCCATGTATGCCCACGTGGGGATTACCGTCAAAAAAACTAATATAACTCCCCCGATAATGGTGCCAACAGCAAATCCAATTATCAATGCTATCGCACTTGGCTTGTTGGGTTCTACGTCGGTCTCCATCGGATGTCCCAAGTAGCAATTTCAAGGTTAGGCGCTACGTGCTTGCGAAATATATCACCCAAGAATGTACCACGTGGGCGACACAACTAAAACGCATGCGGGTCCGCTGTGGAAAACCTCCCGCACTTAGGCTCCAAGATAGGTTCTTGGTTCAAAGTACATGCTGTGTTTCTTTGTCAAGGATGGGTACCTAACGAGGTTTGTGGGCAAACAGCGCCGGTAGCAGGCGGGGGAGGGTTCGTGTAGGGAGATTTGTCACCATAAAGGTGCGGCAAAATATTTCAGCAAAACTCAAACTTGTTGGCCGTCATACTATTGGTAGCGGACTGCGCTGACGTTGCGAAGACAACGAAGGCTGGATGAGAGTCGGTACGCGATCATTGTCGTAGCGATGCAGAGCCAGGGGCGTGCTCCTGTAGCCTTAATTGCACGACGAGCATTGTCCCCGCCGCAGAAGTTCATTAATTTATGCACCGATTTATTCTTGTGCCTTACATTTAGGATTTTTCTTATGAACGACAGAGGCTCCTTTATCGGTTCAATTTTTCTGACGATGGTCCTTGCGGCATCGACCCTCGCGGGCCAAGCAAGCGCACAATCGTCGAAAGCACGCCCGGCACCTACGACGCAACAGCAACCGCAGCTTCTTTCCTGGATCACGGTGAAAGACAAAGACGACGATACTAACTTGGCCTGCCACGATGATTTTAAGGTAGGCGCGTACCAAAAACCTTACCCCAATCGCAATTCACTGATCAATCGTTTCGAGCTTCTCGGTAACGGGCAGGTTCGACAGATCACCTGGTTTTTGAATGGCGACTATTATGTGGAGTCGATCTATACCCTCCCCGACCCCCAAGATAAAGATAAAGATAAAAAGGATAACGCAGCGTTTGTTGCTCCGCCGCAGACAATGGTCGACTTCCGGCATGACAGCCCAGCAACCATTTTTTTGGTTGAGCATCTAGAATTGTCTGTCCTGACTGCAGCCCAATGCCTGGCTATACGGCGACTATTTGAGGAGAGGCCTTCTGTGTCTCACATTGTAAGATATGCCGAGCCGAATTGGGTCAAGCCGCGTGCAAATATGAAACCGGCACAAAGCCTGCAGGACGTTACAAGCGAGATTGAAAAATTTCCTAAGAAATAGCAGTTCAACGGGTCAGATGCGATTGCAGTCGTGCCGGACACGACTATAATATAGCTTTTCAGAAAGGTCGCCGGCCCTATCGCTTTCCACAGTTGACGCTTTGTCGAGCGTTCATAGGCGGTGACGAGGCGGGGCACTGTGCCGGACAAACGTCAGACAAATGGGCGAAAATCGCATAGAAACCTCGAGCTCGCGGGCGTAGTTCAGTGGTAGAACATCAGCTTCCCAAGCTGAGTGTCGTGGGTTCGATTCCCATCGCCCGCTCCAACCTTCGCGCCTTTCGGCGCTTCGGTTGGCAAGCCAACCGTACCGCGAAGGTTGCCCGCCGTAGCTTCAGCGAAGGCGGGCGCCTCCAAACAAAGTGAAGCCAACTACTTCGAGGAAACACCCATGCCCATCAGCAACATCCGCGGCGTTAACATCAATTGGCAGGTCATCGGCGACCGCGGCCCGTGGGTGATGGCGACCACGGGCGGTCGGCGCGGCTACTACGAATTCGTTCCGATGGCGGAGAAGATCGCCCGCAACGGCTTCCGCGTGATGCTGCACGATCGCCGCAACACCGGCGCGTCCGATCTGTGGATCGAAGGCAACGAGGGCGAGGAAGCGCCGTGGCTCGGCGATATGTACGAACTGATGCGCAGCCAGGACGCGCTGCCGGCGTTCTTTTGCGGCTCGTCGGCGGGCGCGCGCACCTCGATCCGGTTTTATCTGAAGTATCCGCAAGCCGTGCGCGGCCTTTTGCTGCTGCGTGTCACCGGCGGCGAATTCGCGGCGAACCGGCTGCCCGAGAACTATTACGGGCAATTCATCGCCGCCGCCAAACAGGGCGGCATGGAAGCCGTCTGTGCCATGGACGCCTGGAAGGAGCGGTTCAAGGAAAACCCGCGCGGTCGCGACTATCTGGCCAAGTTGCCGGCGGACAAATTCATCCAGGTGTTCACGCGCTGGAAGGAAATATTCGCGGCCGGTGGCATGCATCCGGTGATGGGCGTGACCGAGCAGGAGCTTCGCTCCATCAAGGTGCCGACCATCATCATTCCCGGTAACGATCAGACCCATTCGAGCGCCAGCGCCGCGATCGCGCATAAATACATCCCCGGCAGCGAGGTTCATCAGCTGCCGATCAAGGACCAGGAAGTCCCGCTTATTCCCTTCCCCGAATGGGGTCCCTACGAGGACGAGATCGCGCGCGTCTTCGTCAATTTCATGCAGCGCACAATCGCGGCGGAGAAGACCGCGGCCTGAGGCTTCAGGCCGCGTCTAACCTGCCTCCTGCGAACAGTCTGCGACAGCGCCGAACTGGACATTTCTGGACTTTTCGGGTTCCGTCGGAATAAGTGAATCAGCACCCCTGCTTTAATCACGGGGCACCCCAACCGTGGGAGGGAGGACAATGAAGCGCGCCGTCTTTTTTGCCTTGGCCGCAGCTCTTGGTTTCGCGCAGCCGGCTCTTGCACAAGAAACAATCAAGATCGGAGCCGTCGAGGCGCTGAGCGGTCCGGCCGCCAAATACGGTGTGTCCATTCGCCATGGCATCGAGCTTGGTGTCGATCAGGTCAACGCCAAAGGCGTGATCGGCGGCCAGAAGATCGAGATGATCTTCGAGGACTCAGCCGGACAAAAGGATCAGGCGCTCAACGCCATGAAAAAGCTTTTGGCGCGCGACCGCGTCGTCGTGGTGCTTGGTCCGACATTGTCCAACGAAATGTTCGCTGCGGGCCCGGCGGCGGTCGAACGCCAGATTCCCGATATCGGCACTTCGACCACGGCGAACGGCATCACGGATATCGGCGAATGGATTTTCCGCACTTCAATGCCCGAGTCTGACGTACTTCCGGTCACGGTTGCGACCGTGAAGAAGAAGTACGGGGTCAAGAAGGTCGCGCTGATGTACTCGAACGACGACGCCTTCACCAAATCGGGCTTCGACGTCATGAAGGCGGCGGTGGAAAAGGAGGGCATCGAGATCGCCACCATCGAGACCTTCAGCACCAAGGACACGGACTTCTCCGCCCAGCTCACCAAGATCAAGGGTTTGAACGTCGATGCCATCGGCGTCTCGGCCCTCGCCGAGGCTGGCGCGGGTGTCGTTCTGCAGGCGCGGCAGCTCGGTATTCCGCCGAGCGTCGTCATGTTTGGCGGCAACGGGTTCAACTCGCCGAAAGTCGCGGAGATCGCCGGTAAGGCGGCCGAGGGCTTCATGGTCGGCACGCCGTGGTTCATCGGCAAGAAGGATCCGCTTAATCAGCAATTCGTCGCCGCCTTCAAGCAGAAGTACGGCGAAGACCCGGATCAGTTCGCGGCGCAGGCCTACGACACCGTGTTCATTCTTGCCGAAGCGTTCGATCGCGCCGGTAGCACAGAGAACACGAAGCTGCGTGAGGCGCTACTCAAGACCGATCACAAGGGAGTCCTGGGGCCGTTTCGCTTCACGCCGCATCGCGATCCCGCTTCGGCGGAAGGCGTCGTGGTGCTGGCGGTGAAGAACGGCAAGTTCGACACGCTGGATTAGCCGGGCCTCGGCGCGCCCGCTTAGCGGCGGGCCGCCGGCTGCGCGATGCTCCCTCAACAGCTCTTCAACGCGCTCGTCCTCGGCTCGGTCTACGCGCTTTTCTCCATGGGCTTCACGCTGACCTTCGGCGTGTTGCGCGTGATCAATCTGCTGTACGGATTCTATGTGGCGGCGGGCGCATTTCTCGCTTTGGTTCTGGTCCGCGACGCGGGTTTGCCGCTGTGGGCCGCGGGCCTTTTGGCCGCGCTCGGCACCGGCGTCATTGGCACGGTTTGTGACACCACGGTGTTGACGCCGCTGCGCCGCGCCAAAGCGCCTGAGCTTGCCAGCTTGATCGTGACTCTCGGCGGCGTGCTGCTCGCCAACAGCATCATGTTTCTCATCTTCGGCGCCGAAGTAAGACGTTTCCCCGTCAACGTGCTGAGCCAGACGCCCATAAGCTTGGGGTCGCTGCAGATCGGAACAATTCAGCTCGTCATTATCGTCGTGGTCGCACTTGTGGTCACGGCGCTGTTTTGGTTCATTGAGCGCACACGTCTCGGCATTGCCATCCGCGCGCTGTCGGAGAATCCGGATGCCGCCTCGCTGATGGGCGTCCACGTCGAGGCGATGTTCATGGGTATCTCGTTCATCGCCGCCACGCTGACCGGGATTGCCGGCATTCTCATCGGGCTCAATTTCAATGCGGTCGACCCTTACATGGGCGAACCGCTCATGCTGCGGGCCTTCGCCGTCGTCATCATTGGCGGCTTGGGCGATATTCGCGGCGCCCTGATCGCGGGGCTCGCGCTCGGCTTCATCGAGGTCATGACGGCCGGATATTTGTCGTCGAATTATAAGGATGCGGCGGGCTTTGCGGCCATGGTGATTACATTATGGCTGCGTCCTTCGGGTTTGTTCGGCCGCTCGGTGGCAAGACGGGCCTGACCATGCCGCCTTGGCTTGACGACTTCCTTTGGGCTTACGGCAGTTTCATTTACGGACTCGGCGTCAACGCGATTCTGGGCCTGTCGATGTACGCGGTGCTGGCGCTCGGCCAGCTCTCGCTCGGCCAGGCCGCGTTCATGGGCATCGGCGCATATACGAGCGCGGTGCTGACTGTCAGGTTCGGCGTGCCGTTTCCGCTGGTGCTGTGCGCCGCCATGACCACGCCCATGGTTGCGGCCGCGATCATCGGCGTGCCAACGTTGCGGCTCACCGGCGTTTATCTTGCCATGGCCACCATCGGCTTTGGCGAGGTGATGCGCATTCTCTACATCAATACCGACTACATCGGCGGCGCGCTCGGCTTCAGCGGCATTCCCGAGAAAGCGCAAGGCTGGATCATCTACGGGCTGCTCGCCGTCATCCTGCTAGGTTTTGTGTCGGCGACGCGTTCAAAGCTCGGCCGCGCCTTCGAGGCGATCCGGGAAGACGAAGATGCGGCGCGCGCCATCGGCATCAATGTCGCGGCCTACAAATTCACGACTCTCCTGGTATCGGCAGCCTTGGCTGGCCTCGCGGGCGCGTTGAACGCGCATTATTCGTCGTTCATCGGCCCTAACGAATACGGTTTCGACACCGCCGTGACGATTCTCAGCTTTGCCATCCTGGGCGGCGTGACCACGCCGCTCGGCCCTGTGCTCGGCGCTTTCGTGCTCAGCGCGCTGCCCGAATTGCTGCGTCCGCTGCACGATTTCCGGCTGGTCTTCAACGGGCTCATCATCGTGCTGGTGGTCATATTTCTTCCCAAAGGCATCCTCGGCTTTCGCGTGCGCAGGGTCGGATGAGTGAGCCGCTTCTCAAGGTGCACGGCATCACCCGCAGGTTCGCCGGGTTGGTGGCCGTGGACGACCTCTCCTTCGTGGTCGCGCCCGGCACCGTACACGCGCTGATCGGACCGAACGGCGCCGGCAAGACAACGCTCTTCAACCTCATTTCAGGTCTGTTGCGGCCGACCCAGGGTTCGATCACCTTCGCCGATCGCGACATCACCGCGCTGCGGCCCTATGCGCGCGTTGCCTTGGGGCTTGGCCGTACGTTTCAGAACCTGCGCCTGTTCGGCGAGATGACCGTGCTCGAGAACGTCCTGACCGGACGGCATGTCCGGCTCGGCGTCCCCTGGCCCGCGACCGTGCTACGGCTGGGCGGGGCTCGCGCCGAAGAGCGAGACGCGATTGCGCGGGCGCGTGAGTTGCTGCGCTTCGTCAAGCTTGAAGATCACGAGGATCAGCTCGCGTCCGCGCTCGCCTATGGCGACCAGCGGCGGCTCGAGATCGCCCGCGCGCTGGCGACCGATCCGAAGCTTCTCCTGCTCGATGAACCCGCGGCCGGAATGAATCCGACCGAGACGGCCTCGCTCGCGGCCTTGCTGCAATCGCTGCGCGGCGGCGGACTCACCATTTTGTTGATCGAGCACGACATGAATTTCGTCATGGGGCTGTGCGATCGCCTCACCGTGCTCAACTTCGGCCGCAAGATCGCCGAGGGGACGCCCAGCGAGATCCGCGTTCACCCGGCCGTGATCGAGGCTTATCTGGGCGGGTCGTATCGACCGCAAGCCCAGGCCGCGGGCATGTCATGAGTGCGCTTCTGGCGGTGAATGAGCTGGTGCTGGCCTACGGCAAGATCGTCGCCGTCAAAGGCGTCGACCTGACTATCGATGCCGGCCGGGTTGTTTGTTTGATCGGCGCCAACGGGGCGGGCAAGACCACCATCTTGCGCGGGATTTCGGGGCAGCTTCGGCCCAAATCCGGCAAAGTCGAATTCCAAGGCGAAGTCATCAGCCGGCTGCCGTCATACCGCATCGCGCGCATGGGCGTCGTCCTGGTGCCCGAGGGCAGGCAGATATTCACCCAGATGAGTG
>JASHVC010000484.1 GCA_030039655.1 Xanthobacteraceae bacterium
CGTTCGGCCTTGGAGTGCTTTCCGTACCGGTCCACCGCCTGCTGCGCTGCAGCGATCTGGCTTGTGCAAATGAGCACTAAGACGAGGAGAAGAGTTTTCACGCGCCCAGCCACCCAACAAGTCTCCAAGGCAATTGCGGCGAATATTCGCGGAGCGTTGCAAGTCGGCGCCCGACACGAGTAACCTTGCACGCGTAACCATGGGCCGGCGGCTCGCCGCCGCTACCCTGTCTGGCGGCAGCAAACAAATGCTCCGGGAGGATCATCATGCTCGGGCTGATGCAGGATTGGCCGCTGTTGTGCCACCACATCCTCGATCACGCTGCCCTCAATCACGCCGAGCGTGCGGTGATCTCCCGCTCGGTCGAAGGACCGATGCACACCACGAACTACGCCGAGGTCCGCGCGCGAGCGCTACGCGTATCGCAGCGGCTTACCCGCGACGGCATCAGGCTCGGCGACCGGGTCGCGACGCTGGCCTGGAATACGTGGCGGCACCTTGAGGCCTGGTACGGCATCATGGGCATCGGCGCGGTGTATCACACCGTCAATCCGCGCCTGTTTCCCGAGCAAATATGCTGGATCGTCAATCACGCCGAAGACCGGATGATGATGGTCGATCTCACCTTCGTGCCGATCCTGGAAAAGCTGGCCTCACAGCTCAAGCCGATCGAACGCTACGTGGTGCTCACTGACGCCGCCCATATGCCGGTGACCAGCCTGAACAACGCCGTGCCCTATGAGGAGTGGATCGCGGAGGTGGACGGCGATTTTGCCTGGAAGATGTTCGACGAGAACACGGCCGCCGGTATGTGTTACACGTCCGGCACCACCGGCCACCCCAAGGGCGTGCTCTATTCGCACCGTTCCAACGTACTACATTCGATGATGGCGGCGCAGCCCGATGCCATGGACGTTTCCTCGCGTGACGTGATCATGCCGGTCGTGCCGATGTTTCATGCCAATTGCTGGGGGCTTGCTCTGACCACGCCCATGGTCGGCGCGGTCATGGTCATGCCCGGCGCCAAGCTCGACGGCGCTTCAATCTATGAGTTGCTCGACAGGTACCGCGTCACCTTCACGGCCGCGGTGCCGACGGTGTGGCTGATGTTGCTGCAGCATCTTGAAACCAATAGCCTCAAGCTGCCGTACCTCAAGCACGTGGTGATCGGCGGCTCTGCGTGTCCGCGCGCTATGACGCAGAAATTCCAGGACATCTATGACGTCAAAGTCTGCCACGCCTGGGGCATGACCGAGATGAGCCCGCTCGGCACGCTCGGCTCGCTCAAGCCGGAATATGACGCGCTGTCCGGTGAGGCGAGACTTGATGCGCAAATGAAGCAGGGTCATCCTCCGTTTGGCGTCGACATGAAGATCACCGACGACAGTAACCGCGAGTTACCGCGCGACGGCAAGACGTTCGGACGGCTCAAGGTCCGCGGCCCGTCAGTGGCGCGCGCCTATTTCAAAGAAGGCTCAAGCGTCCTCGACGACGAGGGCTTCTTCGACACCGGCGACGTCGCCACTCTCGACCCCTACGGCTACATGCAGATTACCGACCGCTCCAAGGACGTGATCAAATCGGGTGGCGAATGGATTTCCTCGATCGATCTGGAAAACCTAGCGGTCGGTCATCCGAAAGTCGCCGAGGCCGCTGTGATAGGCGTTCGCCATCCAAAATGGGACGAGCGGCCGCTTCTGATCGTCGTGCTGAAGAAAGGCCAGTCCGCCACGAAAGAAGAGTTGCTCAGTTTCATGGAGGGCAAGATCGCCAAGTGGTGGATGCCCGACGATGTGGCCTTTGTCGATGAAATACCGCACACCGCTACTGGTAAAATTCTGAAAACCGCGCTGCGCGAGAAATTTAAAAATCACGCGCTGCCGACCGTCGCGGCCGCAGAATGAGCCCGCTCCCGGTGGCCGCCTAGATCCGGGTTTTCTGGAGCCTTCGTCCACAGGATGCATAGCGGGATGCGCGAGCGGCATAACTTTTTGCTGCGGTCGAACGAGGCCGAAGAATATTTAGATTTTGTAAACCAATCAGTAACTTAGGGTAAAGCTCTACCACGCGGGATAATTCACGCTAACAAGATGAAAGAATTCGCGGCAACGCCGCGCCGCATAATGACCACATTTGGCCGGTCATAGCGCCATTGGCTCCAGCATCGTGAGCCACTCACACTTCCCATCAACAACGATAAAGGTAGATCATGGCTCGGCATAGCCTGATTAAACTTGCGTACGTGTCAGCTATTGTTGCGTCCATTCTATCAATACCAATTACTGCTTCCGCACAGACGGGAATAGCGTCAGTCTATTCCGGGGGACGAACCGCCAACGGCGAACGGGCGAATCCGCGCAATCTAACCGCAGCGCATCGTTCGCTACCGTTCGGTACGTTGGTAAGGGTCACCAACAACCACACGGGCCGTTCGGTGGTGGTGCGGATCAACGACCGGGGGCCGTTCATACGCGGCCGCGTGATCGATCTGATGCCAGCCGCCGCGCGCGCGATCGGCTGTGACGGCCTCGCCCGCGTCACGCTGACGATTGTTGGAAAAACGCACGGCAGAACCGTCTAAGCGCAACTCTGTCTACTCAAGTTGCGTGAAAGAGCGGGGAGCATCGGCTCCCCGCTTTTTTACGCGCGAGTTCGGAAGATTGCCGCGCCCTAGAACTCACCGACGGCGGCGATCAGGCGCTCGATATCCTCGGGCCGTGACAAGCGATGGTCCCCATCCTTGACCAAGGTGAGCACGACGTCGTCGGAGGCGAGCCGCGCCACCAGCGCCTGGGCGTGCTGCCACGGCACGTCGGGGTCCTGGACGCCCTGCAGAATGCGCACCGGGGAGCCGGTCTCGATCATGCCGCCGAGCAGCAGATGTTTGCGGCCCTCCTCGATCAGACCCTTCGTGACCAGATAAGGCTCAGACGAATACGCGGATGGCC
This sequence comes from Xanthobacteraceae bacterium, assembly GCA_030039655.1. The sequence continues at coordinate 2,949 of JASHVC010000484.1, forward strand.
GCTCCCAGACTCCCTTCTCGGCAAGCTCGCTCTTGATTGCCGGCGTGAACCGCTGCCACATCAGTTCCTCGGTAAAATCGACCGCCGGCGCGATGAGCACGAGTCCGGCGACGGAGCCCGGCCCGTTCTGTCCGCGCCGCTTCAAGGCCCGCACCAGCAGCAGCGCCAGCCAGCCTCCCATGGATGAGCCGACCAAAATCTGCGGTCCGCGGCAGTAGGCGTCGAACACCGCAAGGCTCTCTGCGAGCCAGCGGCCGATCGTTCCGTCGATGAACTTGCCTTCCGATTCGCCGTGGCCGGAATAATCGAACCGCAGGCAGGCGCGGCCATGAAGTTCTGCCCAATAGGCGAGCGCTTCGGCTTTAGTGCCTTTCATGTCGGACTTGTAGCCGGAGAGCCAGAACAGGCCGGGCATGGCGCCTTCGTGCTGCCGCACCGCAATGGCACGGCGGTCGCCCCCCTTCCCAATTTGCAGAAATTTCAGACCCTTATCGTTCATTTTACTTTGATCCATCAGCCTGACGCTGGCCTTGCGGACCGCGGGCCGGGGCGACTAAGCCAATGCTCGTTGCGGCTCACACTGACTGAGGGGCGCCGGGATGGCGCAAGATAGATCACGCTTTCGGCGCTGCACGCAACGCGCAATGTCGTTGACTTATTGATGGAAACTCCCGATCTTCTGCGTTTGCCGAATAGCCATCCGCGGATGCATATGTTTCGTGGTCCGCAAAACGGATTGTGAACGGCCCGTTGCAACAGACACAAGGAGACTGACCCCATTCGTCGCCCGATCAGAACCGCGCAGCCCGCTCCGAAGGAGGGACCGCGCATCAACGAGGAGATCCGCGTTCGCGAGGTCCAGCTCATAGACAAAGACGGCGCCAACAAGGGCGTCACCGAAATCAACGCCGCGCTAGCCCTGGCCCAGGAGGCCGGGCTGGATTTGGTGGAGATAGCTCCGAACTCCGCCCCGCCGGTGTGCAAGATTCTCGATTACGGCAAATACAAATATCAGGCGCAGAAGAAGGCCGCTGAAGCGCGCAAAAAGCAAAAAGTCGTCGAGATCAAGGAAATCAAGCTGCGGCCGATGATCGACGATCACGATTACGACGTGAAGATGCGATCCATGCAGCGCTTCTTTGAGGAAGGCGACAAGGTCAAGGTGACACTGCGCTTCCGCGGCCGCGAGATGGCGCACCAGGAACTCGGCTACAAACTGCTCGACCGGGTCAAAGGCGATACATTGAAAATCGCCAAGGTCGAACAGGAGCCGCGCTTCGAGGGCCGCCAGGTGGTCATGGTCCTTGCCCCCCGCTGACCCCGCTAGCCATTAGTCGGGGCGGGGTTCGGCAGAGCCGCCGATTGCCATAAACGGTGGTCTCTGTCATAACCGCGCCCTCCCGCTGCCCGGCTGATCAAAGGGCTGCCGTGGCGGCGCGACGTGCTCAAGCACAATCAGCTCGTTTTGCGAGCATTTCGGCGGGGCCAATGGCCGGCTGCCAAAGGAGAGCCAAATGCCCAAGTTGAAGACCAAATCGGGCGCCAAGAAGCGCTTCAAGGTGACGGGGACCGGAAAGGTCCTCTATCAGCAGTCGCACAAACGCCACGGCATGATTAAGCGCAGCAAAAAGCAGATTCGCCAGCTGCGTGGCACAAACGTGCTGTTTAAGACCGACGGCGACAACATCATAAAATACTTTCTACCGAACAGCTGATTGTTCCGGCCGCCTGATGCGGCCGCAATTCGCGCTTTACATTCCGAGAGGAGATTTCTCATGGCACGCGTCAAACGCGGCGTCACCGCCCATGCCAAGCACAAAAAAGTGCTGAAGGCCGCCAAAGGCTATTACGGCCGGCGAAAGAATACGATCCGCATCGCCAAGCAGGCGGTCGAGAAGGCGCAGCAATACGCCTATCGCGACCGCAAGCGCCGCAAGCGCACGTTCCGCGCCCTATGGATCCAACGGCTTAACGCGGCCGTACGCCCGTTTGGACTCAACTACAGCCGCTTTATCGCCGGCCTGAGCAAGGCCGGGATCGTGGTGGACCGTAAGGTGCTCTCAGATCTTGCCATCACCGAGCCCGCAGCGTTCGAGGCGATTGTCGGTCAGGCCAAATCGGCACTCGCCTAGGCTTTGAGGATCCGTCATAGCCGGGCTTGTTCCGGCCATCCCGATCAGTCAGGCATTGCCCATCGGATCGGGATGCGCGGGTCGAGCCCGCTCATGACGCCGCGTAAAACGACAGGCAAACGATCATGATCGATAGAGCGTACGTCCAGCGCATGGTGCGCTACAATCGTTGGCAGAACCAAAACCTGTACGGCGTCGCCGAACGGCTGACCGACGAGGATCGCCGCAAGGAGCGCGGCGCGTGGTTTGGCTCGATTCACAAGACGCTGAGTCACATCTTATGGGCTGACCATAGCTGGATGAGCCGCTTCACCGACTTGCCGCGGCCAACGGTCGGCATTCCGGAGTCGGTCAATCTTTACTCCGACTGGGATAATCTGAAAGACGAACGCATCGCGTTCGATCAAACAATGATCGATTGGGCCGACAATGTCGACGA
>JASHVC010000485.1 GCA_030039655.1 Xanthobacteraceae bacterium
AATAGCCCCAGAAGACGGGATCCTCGTCCCCGTCGGTGAATTGCCGGAGGGCGTAGCCGATTTCGAGGCGTTTCATCCCTTTGCCGTTGAGCTTCGGGCGCACGTTCTCCAGCGTCCACAGATTTGCTTTCGACCAGTCCACCTCGTTGCTCTCGGCATAGAACTCGCGGCCGTCTTCGGCGACGAGACCGATGCTGATGAGATCGATGGTGTACGGTCTCGCGATGAACTCGGTGTCGATCCAATATTTCATGCGCTGAAGCTCCTTGGCGCAAAGCAACGTAGGGTGGGCAAAGCGAAGCGTGCCCGCGCGCAGCACCGAAAACGTCTTAGATTGGACACGTGGGCTCGGCGCTTCGCGCCTTAGCCCACCCTACGCTTGCTAGGTAGGTCCTGGTTAAATTTTTGGTGCATCCCGCTTAAGCTTAGTGACTGCTGGTTTCGCCGACCGCGGACGCGACAGTCTATCTTTTTTGCCTGTGGCCTTCAGTCTTCGGCGGAAATTTTCCGCGTCTAATTTCATCCGGACATCGAGAAATTCGAGCTTGTATTTTTTAAACAATTTATCAACTCGCTCCCGACCATATTTGTCAACGAGCAAATTGAATGTACCTCGCGTTAGCAGATTCCAACCAAGGCCTAAAATAAAAGGTCGGTCAATATCCGCGTAGAGCATCAGTCTTCGTAGAAAGAAATGTCTGTCAAAATCCTCATCTATAATGTGTTTTTTGTAGCGACTTATGAAGTCCTGAGAAATTAGGGCCTGCAATTCTCCGATGTTGCTTATGCCGAATCGCAGGAGCTCAAGGATATTGGCGGGCTGAAGCCTGCCTGTAAGTTTGAGTGAATGTCGTCTCGCGATGCCGTTGAGGAGCTTGGCAACTGAAATTGAATCCAATTCTGAGGCTGCCAATTGTGGGATGGTCTTTTTCTCGACGGCTCTTTTGTAAGTATCTATCTCTTTCGATATCTCATCAAAAGCGCTGTCGACTATCTCAAGGAGCCCGGAGTGAAGATTGAGTTTTCGTTGAATCTTTCTGGGAAGAGCCGTGCCAAACTTAAATGAGCGATCGTGCGCCAATTCGGCCCATGCGTGCTGAAGTACTGTCCGAACTTGTACCTCGAACTTTAGAGTTCCCAGCGCTTCGTATTCTGGCAGTTCTCCTCGCTTGCTTCCAAGTGCGCAAACAAAATGTGTCGAGCGGTAACCTACTTTGTCATCTCCGAGTGTTTGCGTGCGGTCCAGGCTGTTGTTCTCATCTACTTCAAACAAGTCTTTTATGATCGCTGTGATTTGGCCGACTTGTTGTTCCAGGTAGGTAATGACTCGGATTCCCGAAAGGTCGGTTAGCTGTTCACTGGGATTGCGATACTCCTTCCTGGAGATTTTCTCGATGGCGCCATCAAGGCTCTTCACCCGGCTAGTGACACTCAAGTATTCAATATTTTTCTTTTTGAGCATGCTTTCCAACAACGATTCGACGCTAGCCGATAACCGTTGGTGCAGCGGCAAGATGTCTTGGAGCCACTCGGCATGGTTTTGAGATTTTTTTGGATTGCGGCCCATCGACTGCTCGTAATTCAGGGTTGTATGATAAGGCGCTCTCTATCGAGAGTCATGAAAAAACTGGAAAGGGCGGCCTCTCGGCCGCCCTTTGAAGTCGTGGATGGTCGGATCTAGTCCGGCCACGAAGAGTCAGAAAATTACGAACACCCCGTCGTGGACCCGCACGTATCGCACTTCATGCACGTGCCGTTGCGCACCAAGGTGAAATTCCCGCAATTGCCACACGCCTCGCCTTCGTAGCCCTTAGCGCGGGCTTCGGCGCGGCGTTCTGCGGCGAGCGCCTTGGCCTGAGCGCGGGCGTCAGTCTGCGTTATTTGCTCCAGCGCCTGCGCGGGCGAGAGTTTTTGCTCGACCACGGTTTTCAGCACTGTGGCGCCCGCGACTTCGGCGCGGGTGGCACCGGAGGAGAAGGAAGTTACCTTCGAGCTCGGTACCCCCTCACCCCGACCCTCTCCCCCCTGGGGAGAGGGAGAAGAGGCGCGCCCGGCGTCGCCGCCGCCCTGCATCACCCTGAGGCGGTCAACGCGCGAGCGCGTAAGCCCCTTGGAGACGTAGCGGGCATCCGGCGTGGGCTTGCCTTCCTCGACGCCCTTGCCGAGCGCATCGAAACCTTCGCCTTCGCCGCTCGGATCGACGTGGGCGAGATCGAAGCGCTCCTGGTAGCTCACCGCCAGCTCGCGGAACACGTAATCGAGGATCGAGGTGGCGTATTTGATCGAGTCATTGCCCTGCACCGGGCCGGCAGGCTCGAAGCGGGTGAACGTGAAGGCGTCCACATATTCGTCGAGCGGCACGCCGTATTGCAGGCCGAGCGACACCGCGATGGCGAAGTTGTTGAGGAGCGAGCGGAGCGCCGCGCCTTCCTTGTGCATGTCGATGAAGATCTCGCCGAGGCGGCCGTCATCGTATTCACCGGTGCGCAGATAGACCTTGTGGCCGCCGACCACGGCTTTCTGCGTGTAGCCCTTGCGCCGGTCGGGCATGCGCTCGCGCTCGCGCAGCACGACGACGCGCTCCACGATCTTCTCGACGACTTTCTCGGCCAGGCCGGAGGCGCGCGCCGCCGCCGGCTTATCGAGGAACGCTTCGATGACGTCGTCGTCTTCGGTCTCGTCGGCAATGAGCTGCGACTGCAGCGGCTGCGAGAGCTTGGAGCCGTCGCGGTAGAGCGCGTTGGCTTTCAAGCCCAGCCGCCACGACAGCAGATAGGCCTGCTTGCAATCGTCGACCGTCGCCTCGTTCGGCATGTTGATGGTCTTGGAAATGGCGCCGGAGATGAACGGCTGCGCCGCCGCCAACATGCGGATGTGGCTGTCGACCGACAGGTAACGCTTGCCGGTGCGGCCGCACGGATTGGCGCAGTCGAACACGGCGTAGTGCTCGGGCTTCAGGTGCGGCGCGCCTTCGACCGTCATGGCGCCGCAGACATAGATGTTGGCGGCGTCGATTTCGCGCTTGGTGAAGCCGAGATGCGAGAGCAGATCGAATGTCGGCGAAGCGAGATCGGCGGCGTCGACACCGAGCTCGTCGCGCAGGAATTCGGCGCCCAGCGTCCATTTGTTGAAGACGAACTTGATGTCGAAGGCCGTCGGCAGCGCCTTCTCCACCTTGTCGATCGCTTCGTCGCTGAAACCCTTGGCCTTCAGCGTGTCGTGATTGATGGCGGGCGCGTCGGCGAGCGAGCCGTGGCCGACTGCGTAAGTAATAATGTCGGCGATCTCCTTCTCGCCATAGCCGAGTACGTGCAACGCGTCGGGCACCGCGCGGTTGATGATCTTGAAGTAGCCGCC
>JASHVC010000486.1 GCA_030039655.1 Xanthobacteraceae bacterium
ATTCTGTAAGCTCCGGCCAAACGACAGGCGGCGGACATACAGGTGATGCGATGACCCACGTGACCTACAAGATCGTTCGGCACGACGACGGATGGGCCTATACGGTCGACGGCGTATTCTCGGAAAGCTTTCCCACGCACGCGCAGGCGCTCAAGGCGGCGCGTCGCGCCGCCGGCGAGCAGCGAGTGCCCGGACAGACCGAAAGCATCGAGTACGAGGACGAGAGCGGCAAGTGGCATACCGAGCGCTCGCTCGGCACCGACCGGCCGAACACCGACGTGGAAGACAGCGCTTAAGCCCGCAAGCCGTCATGGCCGGACTTGTTCCGGCCATCCACGTCTTTGCTTTCAAGTCGTGTTAAGACGGGGATGTCCGCGACAAGCGCGGGTATGACGATTCGATGCAATCTCACCCGCCGCTAAAAGTCGCGATAATAATGGCAGCGGTAGCGACCGAAGACCAGGAAGCGATAGCATTTCACCACGCCCCGCCGGGTATAGCCTTCCCGATACTGCACCTGATGGACCGGTGAAGTGGCCGATGCGGTCTCTTTGATTGCCGTAGCGGCGACGGTCGAAGCACCGGCGCTCTGAGAGCAGACAAAGCCGGCCCCGGCAATGATTAAAGCGGTTAACAATTTTCTCATGGCATTCCTCCGCGTACCCCATATGAAAACCATTTCAACCGTGTGCGGTTCCGCAATGCCGCTGAAGCGTAGGGGCGGGTCTTAGACCCGCCCCTACGGCGCGCTGGCTTCGCTAGCCCGCCTTCTTCTGGAAAACATCGAGCCGCAGCGGCAGTACGGCGCCGAACCAGGCCGCGTGTGCGCTGTGGTCGGTATAGTTGTCGCCGGTCTCCGGGTGAAGCAACACGGTCAATCCGTCGCGGTTGAGCATCAGCCAGGGCACGAACTTTTCCAGCATCTCGGTCGGAAAAGCGACCTGATACATGGATTGCGGATGCGGCCCGACCAGTTCGTCGTGCCAGCGGCCGAGTTTGGCTTGCGGAAACTCCACGCCGACCCGCGCGCGCAAGCGCTCGGCGCGGCCGCGGCTCGACGCCGGATCGTAGTAGACGTGCGCGTGATAATGCGTGATGGCGCGCGGGTCTTTGACGGGCGCGGTGGTGGATGATTCGGGCATCGCGGTACGGCCTGACAGGTTGGTCGTGCCCACGGTTACCTTGCGCGCTTCAGCGTGGCAATCCATGCTCCAATGGGCCTTGCTCGCAATCGGGTGCACGGCATGTATTTCGTTTATACCGTTTTCCTGTTGTTCGTCTTCCCCATCGCTTCGATTGCCGGCGAGGCGCTGTGGTTGCGCGACGGCGTCGGACCGATGCTTCTCATCGGCAAATGGTTCGTGTTCTGGAGCATCGGCGTACGCCTTTTGCTGGCCGGCATACGCCAAGCGCTACAGCCGCAGTTCACCGCCGAGCGCATTTTCAACATCAAGGGTCCTGCGGCGAACGACATCGTGCGCGAGGTCGGCTTTGGCAACCTGGCCATGAGCACACTGGGATTGGCGAGCCTGGCGCAGCCAGCCTGGCTAGTGCCGGCCGCGATCGTTGGCGGCCTTTATTACGGCCTCGCCGGGGCGGGTCACGGGTTTCGCAGCGACCGGAATTTCAACGAGCAGACGGCGTTCGTCACCGACCTGATGATCTTCGTCGTGCTCGCGGTGTTCGTCGTCAGCAGCGTGTGGTAACGAGGCAAATGCGGTGGAAGCAGTCACGCGATTTTATTATTTCCCGTTGGCCTTCGGCAACGCCGGCGGCCAAAGCTTGGCGGCGAGGGCGACGACATCTTCGGGCGCTGTGTAAGCCTGCTTGATCTCCGCGTCGACCTGCTCACCGGTCATCGGCTCGAACCGCAGATTCATGCCGCTGGCGTCGGCCAGGAATTTGGGGTCCTGCATAGTCTCGTTGAAGGCCGCGCGCAGCGCTTGCACCAGATAGTCTGGAACGCCGGGAGGAAACAATTCCGGCCGGCCGGCATCTTGATCGACGGCAAGCAGCTCAAGCGCCGCTCGCTGCAGCGGGTCCTTGATGTAATTGAGCAGCATCGGCACGTCGGGTAACACCTCCAGGGGCTTTGAGCCGGTCTGCAGAATGAACCGCACTTTCTTGTCGCGCAGCCATTCGGGATTTGCCGCCGCGTAGGTGTCGTACGGAACGCCGCAGATGCCCTCGACCTCTTCGCGCTCGACGGCAAGCCGCATGCCGGTGGATGTATAACCTGAGATCACCTTGAATTTCGTGTCGAGCAGGGTGTTCAGCATTAGGGGCAGCTTGGTGGAATTCCCCGCAAGCCCCGTGGTGCCGACACGCACTTCGCGTGTCTTGGCGTCCTCGATCGTCCTGATCGAGCTCGTGTGCCAGACTGTGCAGACATTGTACTGCCTGGTGATTGAGCCGATCCATTCGAACTTCGTCGGATCGTATTTCGATGCAGTGTCGCCAAGCAGCGGCTCGGTCAATAGCGTGCTGTAGGTGGCCCCCATGACGCTGCCGTCGTGCGGTGCGATGTTGTACAGCCAGTTCGTGGCGACCAGACCCGCGGCTCCCGGCATGTTCTCGGCGACGATTCGCGGATGACCGGGTATGTGATCGGCAAGGTGACGCGCGAGCAGCCGCGAATAGGCGTCATATCCGCCGCCCACGCCGTCGGGAACAATAAATCTCAGACTCTTATTGCTGTAGAAGCTTGCGGCCGACTGCGCATTGGTCCGATCCGCGCCTGCAACCGACAGGCTCGCAGCTAAGGCTAGTACGAGCATGCCTTCGGTTCGTCGCAATCGACCAACGACAGCCGGCACGTTACCCTCGACTTCGTTTCTTAGATGATTGTTGGATCGGTACTACGGACCGCGTCGAAAGTCACGAAGCCGCAATCGCGCCTCGGAAGAGTAGGGTGGCGATTTCGCCGAACAACGCTAGTGATCATGTTGTCTGTTCAATCGGACGTGGCGGGGGAACCAGGCTCGCCAGCACCACGGCGAGGATGCCGGTCAGAAAAATTCCGTCGAACGTTCCGGCGCCGCCGATGGAAGCAACCGGCGCGCCGAGGCCTTGGACGAGGGAGAGATTGGTGAGGTCGGCGCCGATCAGCGTGCCCATGCTGCCGGCGATGTAGGCAAGCGGCGCGGCATTTTGGCGATGGAGCACCAAGGCGACGACCGCCGTCACCACGGCCGGCAGGAACACCGGCACGGCGATGCCGAG
>JASHVC010000487.1 GCA_030039655.1 Xanthobacteraceae bacterium
TCAGACGCCGGGCGCAGCGGAGAGCATGCAGAAGGCCGCGTGCGCGCGAATGGTTGGCTTTCATCTTGTTGAGGGGGCCGGCCATTGGGTGCAGCAGGAGCAGCCGGAGAAAGTGGCCGAGCTGTTGCTTGCGTTCTTACGGCACCCTTTGCAGCGCGACCGCAACTTCTGACCAACACAACGTCGCGCGGTCAACGTCGCATATCTACATAGGAAAGCGGACGCAAACGGAGGATACGTGATGGCGCCCTCGCTCAAGCTCATTGGTCTGGTAGCCCTGGTCATGACTGTAACGCCGTCGGCGGATAAGGCGCAGGTGCTGGTGCAGCGCGACGTATCGCTGCACATGGCGCTGACGATCGCCGAAACCGCGATCGCCGAGTGCGAGAAGACTGGTAATGACGTTTCAGTCGCCGTGGTCGATCGCGCCGGGCGGCTGCGCGTTTTTTTGCAGGGTGATAAGGCCGCGCCGCACAATATCGAATTAGCGCAGCGCAAGGCCTATACGGCGCGGACCTTCGGCCGCACCTCGGCGGAGTGGGCGGAGCGAACCGGTCCGAATTCGGAACTCGCAGGGCAGCGCGAACTCGAACACGTGATTCCGTTGCGGGGCGGTGTGCCGATCAAGGTCGGAAACGAGACGATCGGTGCTGTCGGCGTCAGCGGATCGACCTCCGGCGGCGATGAAGGCTGCGCCCTGGCGGGCGTCGCCAGGGTGGCCGATCAATTGAAGTAGTCGCGGCGCCGACCGTCAAATTTTTCGAGCTAAGAATGATTCCCTTGCGATGTCGGAAATGCGTCCAACTTCGACCAATCCGAGTCGCGCGAGAAGTTTCGCTTGGTGCCAACAACGGACGTGAGCAGATGCAGCGAGATGGCGCTCTGCTAAACTATTCAAATCGTGGCGTCACCAAGCAGCATCGTGGCGGTTGTGCGAAGTATCAAGAATGGTTCTGTTAAGCCACTCGCCCGCGATCGACCTCCAGTGCTATTGTCAGCTGGCCCCGCAACACCGCATGCGAGTTGACATAACGTGACCGACGTACCGACGACCGCCAACGCGCTGGCTACCCCGACGATCGCGCAGCGCGCACCGCGCTGGATTGCCTATGTCGTCGTTGCTCTCGTCTTGGTCTGGTTCTTCGGGGTCGCGGACCGCCAAAGCCTGACCGACGCGACGAACCTTGTGGTGTTGGCGGTAACCTGTAGCGCGGCGGTGGTGATCAACCTTGCCGACACGCTGTCAATCAGGGTGAAGCTCGCGCTCGGCGTTGGCGGTGGCTTACTCGGCGTGGTTGTCTTCTGGGCGTCGTACGAGTACATACACCAACACCAGATCAAAAATGAATTGGTCCGCTCCTTATTTCCAGTGCTCCCTTATATTATTGCGGTCTTGGCCACCAGGGTTGTCGCCCGCTGGATCGGTGAGCCGAAGCGCGACTGACGGGCGGTCGCCACGAGAGGGAAGCCGGCACCAAGCGCGGCTCCTGATTACCAAGTAAAAGAGCTATCAATTTAGACCAAACCTCGCCGCAGTCTCTCTACGCGCAGCGGGGAGCACAAGTGTCCGAGTTGGTCATCAGTGTCGCTTTGAGCATCTGGTGGGAACGTCTGCTCTTACTCGGACGCTACCAAATCTAGGCATCGCGGCCAGTGACGTGCCGGGCCAATTCCTGCCGCACGCACCCGCAGCAAAAACAGTGAGCCTTTTTGCCGTCGCCTTACCGCACTGGTAATCTTCTGCCCGTTCTCTGAAACGGAGGGGAGCATGCGCTATTCGCTGCTGTTGGTCGGGGTGGCCGCGTTTATGATGCTCGCGGGTTCGGTCTCCGAATCCCAAACGGTCACTGATGACGTGGCCACATGCAAAGACGCGAGCGGTGATCAAGCCATCGCGGCCTGCACCCGTGCAGTCAGTTCGGGTCGTTTGCATGGTCATGATCTGGTTGTCGAATACAACAACCGCGGTAACGCGTACAGCGCAAAGGGCGACTACGACCGCGGCATCGCCGACTACGCGGAGGCGATCCGGCTCGGTCCCGATGAGGCCGTGCCCTACAAAAACCGTGGCAGCGCGTACCGCGCCAAGGGCGACTACAACCGCGCCATCGAGGACTTTAGCGAGGCGATCCGGCTCGATCCCAAATACGCCGCCGCCTACGACAACCGTGCCGAGGCATACCGCGCCAAGGGCGACAACGATCGCGCCATTGCCGACTACACCGAAGCAGTTCGGCTTGATCCCAAACACGCCGCCTACTACACCTTCAACCGGGGCGTCACGTACGACATGAAGGACGACACCGACCGCGCCATTGCGGACTTCAGCGAGACGATCCGGCTCGATCCCAAATTCGCCGGCGCCTACGACATCCGGGGCTCCGCGTACCAAGACAAGGGCGATACCGACCGCGCCATTGCCGACTTCAGCGAGGCGATCCGGCTCGATCCGAAAGACGCCCTCGCCTACACGAACCGCTGCTGGGCGCGTGCGCTCGCTGGACGCGACCTGGCGCAGGCGCTCGACGATTGCAACGAATCCCTGCGGCTCCAGCCCGATGACCGCTTCACACTCAACTACCGAGGGCTGGTGCAGTTAAAGCTTGGCGCATTTGACCGAGCGATTGCCGATTATGGAGCGGCGGTGGCGAAGAATCCGAAAGACGCCAATTCTCTTTACGGCCGTGGCGTGGCGAAGCTGAAAAGCGGCGACAAGGCCGGGGGAGAGGCCGACATTGCCGCCGCCAAGGCGATCAAGCCCGACATCGCCGATGTTTACAGCGGCTATGGCGTGACGTAAGCATTTTGATGGCGTTTGGCCGCCGGTCAGCCGATCAGTTTTGAGCCCATCATCAGCCTCAAGACAGCCGAGGCGCTCCACCTTACAGGCGCCAGCGCCAATTTCCTCCGGAGAAGGTCCAGCCGGGGTCGACAGTATCTTGGAAGTTTCTACCAAACCTTTCTTAGTCACGAATTGGCATGCAGAGTGCTTTTAATTCTATTTGCACACCATCGAAAGCGTCAAAAGAGTCCCACTGGATCAATGCCAAGCTGTACGCATGCGCAGCGGACACGTAGAGATCCACGAGACGGTCTGCGTTTCGGTTGTCGCTGAGTGCTTTTTTTGCAGCATCTTCGGCGGCGATCTCGCGGTCGGCAGCCACCATTGCTACCGCCATATTTCCCGACGAAATCGGATCCACGTTTCCGCGGTACAGTCGGTGAAATGCCGCATAGTGATCGAGTTCGTTGCTCACGCGAAAGACGACATCATCGTTGAATATCGGTTGGAAAAACTTGCGCAATTCATCGATGCGGTGATTATCCGACAACCTCCGAAGGTCGGAGGCGGAACCCGCACCAGAATTTTTGTTGAGTTCTGCGACCAATGCATCTTCTGAAACGCGACCTGACTCTGCGGCGAGAAGCTTTGTGCCGTACGTGACGAATAGTTCGGCCGCACCGTGGAGTAACTCTTTCTCGCCAATATTTCGCGTTTTTCTACAGGCCGCGTCACCCTGTTCCGCCAAGGTCTTTGCGAGCTCGCCGACAATCGCTTGGCCGTACTGATCGGCAAATGCATCGAGAGCGGTAGGTTGCTCCATCAGTGCAAGCAGCGACGCCGTTTCGGCCTTGGACTGCACAGCCATACCAGCTACGGCACAAACTACCCCCACGAATGCGAGCTTTGCATTCATTGATAAGGACCTATCAGGTTGCGGCGCACGCGAGAGAGCAGAGCGGCCTGATTGTATGCCAAATCGCCGAGCGAACAATGGCACTCTCAAACCAAACAGCCTCGACGCTTTCGCATCCCCAAGTGGCTGCCTACTGGTGGTGGTTTCCGATTAGTCGGCTTGGATTTGTTCAGTAGACTTGGTGGCGCAGTCCCTCTCGGCCCTGTCAGCACTGGAAGGACGATGTTGCGTCGCAGAAAGTCCGGTCAGCCGATGTCGCCTCAGAGTCAAATTCGACCGGTTCACCAAATTCGTTCCATGTCCGTTGCTCTCCCGACCGCGTTGCGAACAGCGCCCGCGAAAATTTCGCGCGAGGTGAGAAAGTCTATGGATGCCGGCTTAGCTTTCGAGCGCGTCGCGTGAGCAGAACTGCCGATGTCGCCGCGGTACCAAGTGGCCTTTTCAGCGGACACATTTGGAACACGAATGCCTTTTATTTGTCGGCAAATCCCTTTCGTAAAATGCCGCGTGTCAGTGCCCCGGGGATTAAGAGGGCTGGATTGAACGTGGATTCAAAGACCAATTTCCATTTCGCCCGGAAACCGCTCAAACCGAACCGTGCAAAAGGTCGGTTTGGGTTTTGGGGATTGGCCTTAATCTTAGTAGTTGTGGGCTTGGTAGCAGGCGAGGTGTATCCAATGCACGCGTTCGGGCCGAGCGGTCCCGACGTCACATCAATCAAGCTCAAGATTCAACAAGGGTTTGAAACGCTTCAAATTTCCCCGAGCGCTCCACGAAAAAGCAACACCGAACCTGGGAGGGTAAAGACAGTATCAGTATTGCGGAAGCCGGAGGGCTTGGCACAACCACCGACGGCGGCGGCGGACGCATTTGTGCCGCTCCCGCGTGAACGGCCAAAACTGCAGATCGTTAGATATTCTAGATACTATTACGTCCGCACGATTGACCAAGGCGACTCAGACGGCAGACTTACTTTCCATATTGAGCGTCGTCTATGTAAATCCCCAAATCTTCCGCCGATCTGCTTTGAGCCTTTATCAGTACGTCGCGATACGATTTTAGATAACTTCTAGCTCGTTGGGGTCGGATTCCGTGGCTCGGCGGCGGCGAAGGCCGTGTCGGGTCGAAAGCTGAATTTCTTCCGAAGTGAGTGAAACTATGTCGGGCACCCGAGATAGTTTCATAAGTAGAACAAGTAGAAAATCAGGAAGATCAGTAACGCGAGCAAAGAGCCCCGCAGCGCGAATTGAAACCAGCTAAGCTTTGCGTGGGGATCATCCACGTGCCGTCCTCTCTGCCAAAGAGGGGTTTCGAAGCTTTCACCTTGCCTCGAAACCCCTAGTGCCTCAGACACTCACGTTTGCTTTTGTTACGGGATTGTCCCGCAGTGAAGGAAGCCCAGAGCTGAAGGAGCGCGGGGCTTCCCCCGCTTGGCCGAGCGAGTGAGTGGATCAAACGGCTCGGCGGTTGCGATAAGCAAAGCTGCAAGCGTCGCGTTCAGTTCCCCGCTGGAACCGGAACCCAGATTTACGAAAGCAGCATGGAACCTATTCGGATTTTCAAAGGATCAGGGGGCTTATGGAAAGGGCTCGGCGCTGGGACACGATTGGGTTTCGGATTGCTTTCGTCGGGTTCGCCGATGTCGCTAATGCTCCGACGTAAGAGCGACCTCGTTGAATCGACGCGGTGTGCCACGAGCCGCCGTGAGCAGATGCAGCAAAAATCCGGTATTGAAGGTCTGCGAGTTTGATCATCTTTGGGGCGCTGCCTGCGCCCTCGCCGCAAAGTACGCCTCAATAGGTCCACGAACGGCTTCCGCCGCGGGATTTTGATCGAACTTCTGAGTGGCGGAATGAATGGGGTGCCAGGGGTCGCCGCTTGAAACCCATACTTCGCATGTCGGATGGAATTTAGAAGGATCGTCAAGGCTCGCTGCCTGCAAAAATTCAATGAGAGGCGCCTCAGGCCTGCGAATCGATACCGGCGAACCGCACTCGCTGCAGAAGCCTCGCCGCATCGTTCTGCCGCTATCTGCTTTGAGGGAATGGTATTTGAGTTCGCTGCCGCTGAATTTTAATCGATCACTCGGCACGGCAAGCAATGCCGCGAAGGCGCTTCCGCTTGTTCGCTGGCAATCTCGACAGTGACAGATAAGCTGAACTATTGGCTGTTCGCTGCACTCATATCGAATGCGGCCGCAAGCACATCCCCCGGCAAAGGCACTCATAACGTCCCCTCCTTGCAATAACGGCGGAACCTTGAGGTCCGCATCAATTTCAACGCTGGCACCGTTCAGCCCTCCGTACTCGGTTCTTCGAACAGTCGAATATGCGTTACGCGCGCTCGGTT
>JASHVC010000488.1 GCA_030039655.1 Xanthobacteraceae bacterium
GATGCCGGAAGGCGTCGCCGCCGACAAGGATGGCAATATATTCGGCGGCTTTTCCACCGGCATGGACTTCAAGAAGTTCGCCAAGAATTAGCTGCCAAGTTCCTCGGCGCGGAGCATATAATTATGTAGGAGCGCGGCATCTGCTACGGGCGGAGCGCCGCATGCCGTACAATTTCGCAGACCTGATAAGGCAAAACCCGGACTAAAAAGCCGGCAGGCCAATACCATATTGGTGCGCTTCTTCGGAAAGGCGCATCTATCGAATCGGCGAGACAAGCGATGACGGATTTGCGGCGTTGGCTGGTGCTGTACGTTGTACTGATGGGCACGTTTATGGCGGTGCTCGACGTCGCCATCGTCAACGTCGCCATACCGTCGATCCGCTCCGATCTCAAGGCCAGTTTCGGCGAGATCGAGTTCATCGTTTCCGCCTACACGCTGACCTATGCGTGCCTGCTAGTCACCGGCGGCCGTCTTGGCGACAATTACGGCCGCAAGGTTCTGTTCATCCTTGGTCTCGTGGTGTTCGCCGCGGCGTCGGCGGCGTGCGGTTTGGCGCCGACCAGTACCGTGCTGATCATCGCCCGCGCCGTGCAAGGTATCGGCGGCGCGCTGATGTATCCGCAGGTGCTCGCCATCATCCAGATCAATTTCGCCGGCGATGACCGCGCGAAGGCCCTTGGCATTTTCGGCTCGGTGATCGGTGTCGCGGCCGTCGCCGGGCAGATCCTCGGCGGCAGCATCATCGCGCTCGACATTTGGCACCTGGAATGGCGGCCGATCTTTCTCGTCAACGTGCCACTGGCGCTTGCGACGATTGTGGGCGCGATCTTCATCCTGCCGAAGGACGAGCACACCGACGTGGTCGGCCTCGATTGGGGCGGTGTCGCGCTCATCACCACGGCGTTGCTGCTGCTTATCGTGCCGCTGCTCGAAGGCCGCGAGCTTGGCTGGCCGGCGTGGATGTTCGTTTCACTGATCGCCGCATTTCCGCTGTTTGCTTTGTTTGTTTGGTATGAACGCCGCTTCGCGCGCCGCGGCGGCCGAGCGCTGGTGCGCATCGAGCTGTTCGCCTGCAAAAGCTTCACCTATGGCGTACCGATCGCGGCGTTGCTCCTGGCCTCCTACTCGGGTTTTCTGTTCGTCCTTGCGATTTATTTGCAAGTTGGGTTGCATTTCACGGCGTTACAGTCCGGGTTGACCTACACGCCTATGGCGATCGGCTTCTTCATCGCCTCGCTTGCCGCCCCGCGGATCATTCCTCTGCTTGGGCGCTGGGTGCTCACCGTCGGCTACGTCACGGCTGCGTTTGGGCTGGCCGCGACAGCCACCACAGCTTTCTCGGCCGGCGCGCGGCTGCATGGCTTCGAACTCGCGCCTTCGCTGTTCATTGCTGGCCTGGGCAATGGACTTGGGCTTAGCCCACTGGTCGGTACCGTCATTGCAGGCCTCGCGCCCCAGGAAGCCGGCGCCGGAGCAGGCATCGTGACCACGACGCTGCAAATCGGCAATGCCTTGGGCGTTGCAATCATTGGCTTGTTGTTCTTTGCCCTATTGGGCACGGCCGAAACGCCGGTGGCGTACGCGGAGGCGTTCGCCGCTACCATGCCGGTGTGCGGCGCCCTCCTCCTGCTCGCCGCCTTCCTGGTCCGCCGCCTGCCGCGCACGCCGTTCGAGGTCAGCAACGCCCTCATCGAACGCCTGCCGGGATGGAGCGCGGGCTTCGCTTATTCGATGTTCCTGATGACCGGTGGCCGCTTGGGTGACCGCCTGGTCAATGACCTGGTGGCCCACGTCATTGAGCGTCGCCTGCAGCGCGTGCATGACGCACCGCAAGCGGTCGGCGAATTCCTCGCATTTCATTTCCGCGGCGCGGAAGCCGATCTGGCCTGGCTGCATTATCTCATGCGCGAGGCCCTGGTGTTCGGCAATCGGCCGGTACCCCAGGAACAAGAGCGTCAGGAGGCGGTATCGCTCCAGGTGCAGGAGATCCGCGACCGGCAGGCGGCCGGCCGGCTGCCTGCGGATCTCGACCCGGGGACCCTGCGGCTCTTGGGCTTCGCCCTGATCAATTATCCACGGATGCTGCCCCAGATCACGCGCATGACCACTGGCCTGACCCCCGACAATCCGGGCTTCGCGGCCCGCTGGGAGGCGTTGTTGCGCGAAGTCGGCTCCTGGATCGAGGAAGCCGCGCGGCGCAAGCGAATTACCGCGGCGGAGTAGCGCAGCGTCACGCCGTTAAGCACGGCCCGCGGTACCGCCGGCGCTAAGTTGCAGGTACGGGACCCCGCCGGTATGTATACGCGCCCTTTACTGCCGGCCCGCGATTGATTGGCTTGCCGGAACCGATTCGACCAAACATCGTCAAATAACCATCGCCGACCAAACATCACCATGGCCCGCCTCGTCATGAAATTTGGCGGAACGTCGGTCGCCGACATCGACCGCATCCGCAACGCCGCACGTCACGTCAAGCGCGAGGTGGAGGCCGGTCATGAGGTTGCGGTCGTGGTGTCGGCGATGGCCGGCGTCACTAATCAACTTGTGGCCTGGTGCGAGGCGGCGAGCCGTCTGTTCGACGCACGCGAATACGACGCCGTGGTTGCCA
>JASHVC010000489.1 GCA_030039655.1 Xanthobacteraceae bacterium
CTATCGCAAGCAGCTAGTGGCCAATTGCACCTGCAACGGCAGGGATGCGTTTGGTCTTGCGCCCTTTGAGATGGCGAGCGACCCGACCCTCCGGCCCGGCGACATTGTCGTGACAAAGGATGGTTTGATGGCTTACACCGGCAAACCAGGGCCCGCCGGTGAGTTCACTCCCGTTGATCCGGCAAGCATCGGCGCGCGGCTGAATTCCGTAGCATCCCCGCCGCAACTCTCTCGGTCGGGGGAGCCGCCGGCTTCCGAACAGCCGGCGCCGGCCGCGGAGACGCCTGGTGCGCAGACTCAGAGCATGACGCCGCAGAACGCACAGCCCGTATATTTGCCGCCAGTTGTGGATGTGCGGAATCAGGATGGCAGATAGCCGACGATTTCTTCCGCGAGCGACAGCGAGGAGGTCAGTCCGGGCGATTCGATACCGAACAGGTTGACCAATCGCGGCATCCCATGGGCCGACTCCGCCGCGATCATGAAGTCAGCTTGGCCCTCGCCCGGTCCAGTCAGCTTCGGCCTGATGCCGCAGTAGTCCGGCACCAGCGAACCCTCGGGCAGGCCCGGCCAGTAAGTGCGGATGCGGTCGTAAAAGGAATCCGCACGACGCGGATCGACGGTGTAGCTCTCCTCGGTGATCCACTCGACGTCTGGCCCGAAGCGCATGCGGCCGGCAAGATCGAGCGTGACGTGAACACCCAGTCCGCCGTCGATCGGGGTCGGGTAGATGAGCCGGGAGAACGCCGGACGTCCGGCGTAGCCGAAGTAATTGCCCTTGCCCAGCACCAGCCGCGGTACCTTGTCGTCAGGATAGCCCTCGATATGGCGCGCCAAGCCCTGAGCGCCGAGGCCTGCCGCGTTCACCACCGCATCGAATTGCATGACGCCGGCATCGCGGCCCCCGAACTGCACGTGCCATTGCGGCGCCTTGTAGCTCAAGCGCTCGACCGGGGTCTCGAATGCAATCATTCCGCCGCGATCTTCCAGTTCGCCCCACAGCGCCAGCATGTAGCCGTGGCTGTCGATGATGCCGGTCTCGTGCGACAACAGCGCGCCGATGCAGAATAGTTCCGCCTCCATAGCGCGCGCGCTGTTGCCGCCGATCATCTCCGTGTTTTCGACGCCGTTGATCTCCGCCTGCTTCGAGATGGTCTCGACCTTCGCGAGCTCTGCCTCGTTCGTCGCCACGACGAGTTTCCCGCATTTGTTGTGTCCAACGCCATGAGAGGCGCAGAACTCGTAGAGCATGCGCCGGCCGCGCACGCAGTGAAGCGCGCGCAGCGTATTTGTCGGGTAGTAGAGCCCGGCGTGAATCACCTCGCTGTTGCGCGAGGACACGCCGTTGGCGATGCCACCTGTAATCTCGGCGACAGTGACGTCGTGGCCGCGCAGCGCCGCCGCCCGGGCAACCGCGAGCCCGATGACACCCGCACCGACAACAAGCACTTGCATCGCGTTTCCTCTCACCGCCATTGTGGCGGGCAATCTACTCGGTCTCAATCAGCAGGCCGCGCATTGAATGGCGGCGCTGGCTGTCGATATAACAGACCCCGTGCTTTTGGAGGGATAGGGCTATGGCGGATACCGTCGTCCGAATTTGTGCGCAGTCCGATATCGCGCCGGAGTCGGTGAAGGCTTACGAAGTCGGGGACAAGAGGCTCGCCGTCTACAATATCGACGGCACCTTCTATGTTACGGACGACGAGTGTACGCACGCCTCGGCGAGCCTCGCCGATGGCATGCTCGAAGATGGCATTATCGAGTGCAGCCTGCATTTCGGCGCCTTCGACGTAAAGACCGGTGCGGTCAAACAGCCGCCGTGCTCGATCGCGTTGCGCACCTATAAAGTGCTGCTGCAGGGCGACGACGTTTACGTCGATCTCGACAAGGACGCCGCCGGCGAGCCGGCTTGATGGCCGCGGCGGAGAAGCCGCTCGGCCTCGCTATTGCGGGTCTCGGCATGGCCGGTGCGGTCATGGTGCGTGCGGCGGCCGCCCATCCCGGCGTTAAGCTCGTCACCGTCGCGGAGCCGAACTTCGAAACCCGTAATGCCTTTGCGCGCGATTTCAAGACGCCGTCATACGCACTGCTTGAAGAGCTGTGTGCCGACCCGCGCATCGAGGCGGTCTACGTCGCGACACCACATCAATTTCATGCGCCGCACGCCATAAGCCTAGCGAAGGCTGGCAAGCACATCATCCTGGAAAAGCCGATGGCGCTGACGCTGGCCGATTGCGATGCAATTGTCGACGCGGTCGAGCGCGCCGGCGTGCAGCTGATCGTCGGACACACCCATGCGTTCGATCCGGCGGTCCGCGCCATGGCGCGCATCGTGGCAAGCGGCGAACTCGGCGCGCTCGGCATGATCGCGGCATGGAATTACACGAATTTCCTCTATCGGCCGCGGCGGCCCGAAGAGCTGGATACCGCGCGCGGCGGCGGCATCCTGTTCAATCAGTTGCCGCATCAGATCGACATCGCCCGGACCATCGCGGGCGGACGCCTGCGCAGCGTTCGCGCCCAGGCGACCATGCTCGATGCGTCCCGGCCGACCGAGGGTAGCGCCGTTGCCTTCCTGGAATTCGAGAATGGAGTGGCAGCGTCGCTGGTCTACGGCGGCTATGACTTTTTCGACAGCGACGAGTTGCATTCCTGGATCGGCGAGCGCGGCGCGGACAAAGCCCACGACCAGCAAGGCGCTGCGCGCCGCGCTTTGGCTGCGCGTGCCGCTGACGAATCGCGGCTGCGGGTCGAGCGGTACGCCTACGGAGCGCCTGAAGGATCGCCGCCGACGCACCAGCCGCATTTCGGAGTGATTGTCGTCACCTGCGCGGAGGGCGAGATGCGCGCCTCAGCCGAAGGGTTGTACATCTATGACCAGAACGGCAAGCGCGAAGCGGCCTTGCCCAGGAGCAATTCGATGCCCGGCCGCAGTGAAGTGCTGGACGACATGATCGCCGCCGTTCGCGAGGGGAAAAAGCCGCTGCACGACGGCCGCTGGGGGAAGGCCAATGTCGAGGTCACGCTCGCCATTCAGTGCTCCGCCCGCGAGCGCCGGGAGATCATGCTGGAGCATCAGATCGGGGCTGCGTGACGACGGTGTGCTTATTGGCCAGCAAGGCGCTATTCTCTATATAAATTCCGATCCGATTGGAGCGGCCAACAATGAAATACCAGCCCTCAAGCCACGATTTCGTCGTTGAGAATCCCGAGCAGCAGACCTTCTTCGTCAACCGTGAGGTTTTCGTATCCGACGACGTGCTGGAGCACGAAAAGCGATCGATCTTCGACCGCTGCTGGGTCTATGTGGGGCACGCCTCGGAGCTCAAAAATCCCGGCGACTTCAAGACGCGTCCGGTAGCAGGGCGCCCGATCATTTTTTGCCGCGATCGCGAAGGCGAGGTGCACGCGCTGATCAACTGCTGCCGGCATCGCGGCGCGCTGGTCTGCCGCGAGCGCGAGGGCAACGCCCGGCAGTTTTACTGCATGTATCACGGCTGGACTTACCATCCCGACGGACGGCTGAAGTCCGTGCCGGGCGCCGATGCCTACGGCCCGGCATTCGACAATGCCGAAATGGGGCTTGTCTCGGTGCCGCGGCTCGAATCCTATCGCGACTTTTATTTCGCCAACTTCGATCGCGATGCCGTCGATCTAAAAGACTATCTGGGCAAGGCAAAGGAATACATCGATCTCGTCGTCGACCAATCGCCATCCGGAAGGATGCAGATCATTTCCGGCACCCAGGAATACGACATCCGAGCGAACTGGAAGTTGCTCGTCGAGAACAGCGTCGATGATTATCACTTGATCTCCACGCACTCGACCTGGCTCAACTACATGCGCAACTCCGGCGTCAATGTGACGCCGCCAAAGGGCGAACTTCTGCCAACGCGCGGTTTCGGCAGGGACCTAGGCAACGGTCATCTGACCACGGACAACCCGAACTATCGCGGCCGGCCGGTCGCGAAATGGATTTCGGTCTATGGCGAGGACGCCAAGGCCGACATCGATGCCATGCGCAGCGAGCTGGTACAGCGGCTCGGCTCGGCGCGCGCTGCACGCGTCGCCGACACCAACCGCAATCTGTGTATCTTCCCCAATCTCGTCATCAACGATGGCTCCTCGGTCACGGTGCGCCACTTCTATCCGGTGGCGCCGGATCGCATGCACGTCATCGCCTGGGCGCTGGGACCGGTTGAGGAAACCGAGGCCCAGCGGGCGCGCCGTTTGCACGCCTTCCTCACCTTTTACGGTCCCGGGGGCTTCGCCACGCCCGACGACGTCGCCGCGCTCGAAGCCGCGCAGCTTGGCTTCGCGGCCTGGCGCGAGGTGCCGTGGTCCGATCTGTCGCGCGGCATGGGCAAGCCGGGCGACCAGCAGCTTGCCACCGACGAAGGCCACATCCGCGTGTTCTGGCGCAGATGGAACGAGCTTATGGAGACGCGCGCATGAACGAGATCGTCGGCTCGACTGTCTCGCGCGCAGAGGTCGAGGATTTGTTTTATCTTGAGGCCGACCTGCTCGACACTTGGCGGCTCGATGAATGGCTCGGACTGCTGACCGAAGACGCCGTCTATTACGTGCCGCCGAACGACAAGCCCGACGCCGACGCCCGTTACACTTTGTTCACCATAGCGGACGATATCGTGCGGCTGCGCGAGCGCATCATCAGGCTGAAGGATCCGAACTGCCACGCCGAATACCCGTTGTCGCGGACGCGACGGCTCATCAGCAACGTGCGGATCACGGGGGCCGAGGGCGATACCATTTCGGCGGTAGCGAATTTCATCATCCACCGCTTTCGGCACAACGATCTGCAGCGGGTGTTCGTCGGCCATTATCGTTACAAGCTCAGACGCCAGGGCGGACGGCTGAAGATCGCCGAGCGCCGCGCCATTTTGGATGCCGAGGAACTCGGCCTGCTCGGCTCGGTGAGTTTTATTTTGTGATGGAAGGGCGTTCTTCCGCTGTCATCGTCCGCGAAGGCGGACGATCCAGTAATCCCGGCGAACTTGGTGTTTACTGGATGCTCCGCCTTCGCGGAGCATGATAGGGTAACCTATGTCCGAACTGGACAAAGTCTTCGGCGAACTCGCGCAAAAGCGCGCCCATCAGGATCAGGAACGGCGCGAGCGCTACAAGCTCGCGGCCGATTTCCTCACTGAGTTTTTCGAAGCCGACATCAAGCCATCGCAGACACTCAAAAGCCGCGGCATCGAAGCACACTTCGCCGACAACAAGCTTATTCTGCATAAGCCGCAATCGGGCGAATACCAGGAGCCGCTTTACATCGTTGTCGGTGAGCAGGGCGAGATCGATATCGCTGGCCGCTCGTTGGGGCGCTTTCAGCCCGCTGAAAAACTGGCCAAGAAGCGCGAATTGATCAGCGAAATTATCTCGTTCTTCGATCTGTGATCGAGCATGACGGACTCAATCGCCATTGTCGGCGGCGGCATCGGCGGGCTCGCGGCGGCGTTAGCGCTGGTGCGGCGCGGTATCGATGTCGAAGTTTACGAGCAGGCGCCCGAACTGCGCGAGCTTGGTGCCGGCGTGCAGATCAGCGCCAACGGCACTCGCGTTCTGCATGCGCTTGGGCTCAAAGAGGCACTGGAGAAGGTCCAGGTGCTGCCGGCCGGAAAGGCGATCCGGCTTTGGAACACCGGACAAAGCTGGAAGCTGTTCGATCTCGGACTTGAGTCGGTCGAGCGCTACGGCTTTCCCTACATCACCATCCACCGCGGCGACCTTCACAGCGTCATTGCGCAGGCGCTTCTAAATGCAAAGCCAGGCGCTATTCACCTCAACCGCAAATGCGTCGGGCTTTCACAATCCAACAACCACGTTGAGCTGCGTTTTGAGAATGGCGCTCCCGTGCAGGCCGGGCTCGTTGTCGGCGCTGACGGCGTGCATTCGGTGGTGCGCGAAAATCTGTTTGGTGCGTCGAAGCCCGAATTCTGCGGGATTATCGCTTGGCGCGGCGTGCTGCCGATGCAACGGGTGCCGGCCACGATCTCGCGGACGATCGGCACCAATTGGGTCGGTCCGGGCGGCCATGTCGTGCACTATCCGCTGCGCGGCGGGACGCTGCTCAACATCGTCGCCCTGCAAGAGCGTGACGACTGGAAAGTCGAAGGCTGGAACGTTGCCGGCACTACCGATGAGGTGCTCAACGATCTGCGCGGCTGGCATCCGGATTTGCAGGCCGTATTCCGCGCCGTGGATGTCCCATACAAATGGGCGCTGGCATTGCGGCCGGCCATGGACGCCTGGAGCAAAGGGCGCTCCACGCTGCTCGGCGATGCGTGTCATCCGATGGTACCGTTTCTCGCCCAGGGCGCGGTGATGGCGCTGGAGGACGGTCTCGTGCTGGCGCGGGCCGTCGAGAAATATGGAGTTCAGCCGGACGCGCTTTCGCACTATGAGGCGGCACGGCGTCAGCGCGCCAACAAGGTCGTCGCCGGCTCCGCCGCCATGATTCCGCGCTTCCACAACCGCGCTATGGTCGATGCCGCTGCGGCGCAAGCCCACGTCGAACACGAGTGGCAGGAAGACCGCATTCGCGAGCGTTACGACTGGCTGTTTACTTACGATGCGACAGCGGTGCCGGTATGAGCTTTGCAGCTGGTTTCGTTTGCGGCCAAAATTCACTATAAGCGCCCAAAGAGGAAACGAGGACCAAGCCATGTATTCAGGACCCGGCGTAAAGACGAGCCCGGATTTCCCAATTCCCGACAAGATGCGGGCGT
>JASHVC010000034.1 GCA_030039655.1 Xanthobacteraceae bacterium
AGGCTGAGAAGTTCCGGGTGCTCAAGGGGCAGATTGAGGAAGGCATGCAGGACGCCGCCGCAGGGCGTGTCTCAGAGTGGGATTTTGCAGAGTTCCTGCGCCAAGTGCGAACCGCAAAACTCTAGCAAGCTGCGGGAATGCGGGTCGTCCTTTCTGATAAAGCCAGGTTCGATCTCTTTCATATCTATCGCTATCTCGAAGAGCGCAGTCCGAACGCTGCCGATGCTTTTATTCGCAGAGTGGACTCGAATTTCGAGAGCTTGGCACGATTTCCATTCATTGGCCGCGAGCGATCGAACTTGGCTCCCAAGCTCCGCTGTCTTGTGGTGGGGCTCCATCTGATCTTTTACACTGTCGACGATGACCGGATCACCATTGTTCGCGTGATCGACAGCCGCATGGATGTCGATGAAGAGTTCCACCGATGAGTGATCAGCGGCGCGTTCCCCTCGACGGCGAAATTCGCGACGGCCGGCATGTGCTGACGGTGCGCGTCTACTACGAAGACACCGACTACACCGGCATCGTCTATCACGCCAACTACCTGCGTTACATGGAACGCGGGCGTACCAATTATTTGCGGCTCCTCGGTGTGGGTCACCGCGCCTTGTTTGAGGAGACGGGAAAAGAGGCGCCGGGCTTCGCCTTCGTGGTGCGCTCGATGACTATCGACTTTCTCAAGCCAGCGCGCATGGACGACCTGCTGGAAATCCGCACCGCGCCGCAGGAGGTGAAAGGCGCATCGATCACGGTGCACCAGCGGGTCATGCGCGGCGACGATCTCCTGGTTGATGCCCACGTGCGCGTAGCCTTCGTCAGCGGCGGCCGCGCGCGGCCGATTCCGAAGCCGTTGCGCGCTGCGATGCAGGCGACCTAGATGCGACCGAGCGCTGAACCGCGATTTTGACGCCCGCTGGAATCGGGTGGCTATTGACCGTGCCGCGTATGATATGAACGCCATCATGAGCGACGATCTGAGCTTCGCATTGTTCCAGACCACAATTGGTTGCTGCGGCATCGTCTGGAGTCCGCGCGGCATTGCCGGCGTGGAGATTGCCGGTAAGAGCGAGCAGGCTGCGCGCGCTCGTCTCTTGCGCCGTCGAGCCGGCGCCCGCGAGGCCGCGCCGCCGCCCAGCGTGCGGCGCGTCGTCGCTGACATCGTGGCGTTGCTGAACGGTGAGCCGAAAGAACTGAGCCACGTGGGGCTCGACCTCGGCGGCGTGCCGGACTTCAATCGCCGCGTCTACGATGCTGCCCGTACCATTGGACCGGGCGCGACGCTGTCCTACGGCGAAATCGCCGCGCGGCTCGGGGATCGCAATCTGGCGCGCGACGTAGCGCAGGCGCTTTCGCAAAATCCATTTCCGCTCATCGTGCCCTGTCACCGGGTGCTGGCGGCAGGGGGCAAGATGGGAGGGTTCTCCGCACCCGGTGGAGTGCGCACCAAGTTACGGCTCCTTTCCATCGAGGGTGCCCAGTACGGAGAACCGACGTTATTCGGCCGCCTGCCTTGGGCCGCTGCAGACCGCAGGCCCGCCTGAGCCCACCTAGCCGCATCGACGCCGGCCGGTGTCTGATGTAAAGGCTATTTACATGAACTGGTCGAAGGAGGGCCGCGGCGGGCCGCGCGGCTACCACCATGGCAACCTGCGCGAGGCGCTGCTGCGTGCCGCGCTGGCATTGATCGCAGAAAAAGGGCCCGCGGGCTTTACGTTTGCTGAGGCGGCGCGCTGGGCGGGCGTGAGCCCGGCAGCGCCGTATCGGCATTTTCGCGACCGCGATGAGCTGTTGGCCAGCGTCGCGCTACGCGGCTTTGAGCAATTCGAGGCCGCGCTGTCGCGTGCCTGGGACGACGGCCGCCCGGATGCGCTCACGGCGCTTGATAGGTTGGGTAGGGCGTATTTGGAATTCGCGCGCGCCGAGCCGGCCTACTACTCCGCTATGTTCGAGGCCGGCATTCCGTTCACCATAAGCCAGGAGCTTCGCGATGCGGGCGAGCGCGCATTCGCGGTCTTGCGCACCGCCGCCGAGAAAATTTGCGCGCAGATGACCGGGCTGCGGCGGCCACCGGCACTAATGGTCGCGCTTCACATCTGGTCCATGTCGCACGGCATCGCGTCGCTGTTCGGCCGCGGTGATTCAGCGCGGCGGCCGTTGCCAATGACGGCGGAAGAGCTCCTGGAGGCCGAAGTCCTGATCTATCTCCGGGGCCTGGGGATGGAGGCAAAAAACTCTGAAAAGGGGCCTTGACTCCGGAAAAGTCGAATGTAAATGTTATTTACATTCACTCGTTGGAGGCGCTCATGCTGTTCTTGATAATGATCCTCGCCTTTATCGCGTGGTGGCCGCTTGGGCTGCTTGTGCTCGCCTTCATGATCGGAACCGGAAGGATGGCCTACGCTATGGGATGCTGGAGTCATCGCTGCAACGACTGGCATGACGGACAGAGCCGTTGGCAGTCGAAGATGGAATGGATGCAAGACCACTGGCAGTCGAAGATAGAGCGGCTGCAGGGCAAGATGGACCACCTGCGCGGCAGGATGGAAAGTGCGCGCGGCGGCAGAGACTCGGGGTCATCCTCTTGGGGGTCCCCTTGGGGATCGCAGCGATCGAGCGGAAATCGCGCCTTCGACGAGTATCGCGAGCAAACCCTGAAGCGGCTCGAAGAGGAACAGCGTGAGTTCAAGGAGTTCTTGGAGCGATTGCGGTTTGCCAAGGACCGACAGGAGTTCGATCAGTTTATGGCGGAACGCCGCAATCAGCCCCCCGACGAAGGTCCCCAACCGCAGGGAACCTAAACTTCCGGAAGCAATTCGCAGCCGCCCCCTATGCAAAAAGCGGGCGGCTCGCGCATTTTTAGGCGCCTTTTCTGGGAAAATTGTCCGCAGTCCGTTATTAACGGGGCATTGAGGATAGTCGGGTTCATTAGCGCCAAACGAGTGGTGGTGGGCGCCCTAGTTTGGACAAGTTTCGCGACTGATTTCGATCCGGCCGGTGACGGGTTCGGCTTGGGTCTTAGCGAAAATTCGGCT
>JASHVC010000490.1 GCA_030039655.1 Xanthobacteraceae bacterium
GTGCCCTATTGCATGGGCACGGGCGCGCTGGCGCCCGGCACGCCGGGCTGCCCGGTCAACAACCAGATCCCCGACTGGAACGACCTCGTCTACAGCGGAAAATGGGACGAGGCCGCGCGCAATCTGCACTCGACCAACAACTTTCCCGAAGTCACCGGGCGCGTGTGCCCGGCGCCGTGCGAAGCCTCCTGCACGCTCAACATCGACGAGAACCCGGTCACTATCAAGTCGATCGAGTGCGCCATCGCCGACCGCGCCATCGCGCAGGGGCTGAAGCCCGAGCCGGCGACGCACAAAACCGGCAAGAAAGTCGCCATCGTTGGCTCAGGGCCGGCCGGCCTCGCCTGCGCGCAACAGCTCGCGCGCGCCGGCCACGAGGCGCATGTGTTCGAGAAGCTCGCCAAAGCCGGCGGGCTCCTGCGCTATGGCATTCCCGACTTCAAGATGGAGAAGAATCATATCGACCGCCGCGTCACACAGATGCAGGCCGAGGGCGTAATCTTCCATTATGGCGCGCATGTTGGCGTCGATGTCGATGCGAAGAAGCTCGTCGGCGAATACGACGCCGTGGTGCTCACCGGCGGCGCCGAGAAGGGCCGTGAGCTGCAGGTACCCGGCCGCGAGCTCGATGGCATTCATTTCGCCATGGACTACCTGCCACAGCAGAACCGCCGCGTCAGCGGTGAAGCCGCCAATGGCGGCGCGCCGATCCTTGCCAAAGGCAAGCACGTCGTGGTCATCGGCGGCGGCGATACCGGCTCCGACTGCATTGGCACCGCATTCCGCCAGGGCGCGCTGTCGGTGACCAACTTCGAAATCATGCCGGAGCCACCGCTGCACGAGAACAAGATGCTCACCTGGCCCGACTGGCCGCTGAAGCTGCGCACCTCATCGAGCCACGAGGAGGGCGCCGAGCGCTCATTCGCCGTGAACACTACGCGCTTCTCCGGCGAGAACGGCGCAGTGCAGAAACTGCATTGCGTGCGCGTCGATGAGAAATTTAAGCCGGTCGCGGGCACCGAGTTCGAGATCAAGGCCGAACTGGTGCTGCTCGCCATGGGCTTCGTGCATCCGGTGCACGAGGGCATGATCAAGGGCCTCGACCTCGCGCTTGATCGCCGCGGCAACGTGTCGGCCACCACCGACGACTACAAGACCTCGCTTGCCAAGGTGTTCGCCGCGGGCGACATGCGCCGCGGCCAGTCGCTTGTGGTCTGGGCGATTCGCGAAGGCCGTCAGGCCGCGCACTCCGTCGACAAATTTTTGATGGGCTCGACGCTTTTGCCGCGCTGACGGATTTCCGCTGCTCGTCCTCGCGAAGGCGGGTGCCCAATCTTCTTGCTTAGTGCGCTGCCGGATTCCCGGCGTTCGCGGGAATAAGCAGCAATGGCTCTGTCTGGAAAATTTACTGCGCTGCAGGCGCACCAAGGAGCGCAGGCGCTGCGGCTTGAGCGGGCGCGATTGCGGAAGGTGCCCCAGCGCTTGGCGTCGGAGCGGGGACGCTCGCGCTAGAAGCTGGCGCCAGCGTATTGGCAGCAGACGGCGGCACAGGCTTTGGCTTCTGCGCCTGCTTCGCACTCGAAGAAGAGCGCGGCCAAGTAAAATCATCGGCGCGCCCTGCGGGCGCCGCAAGCGCTTCGCCACGCACCAGAACGCTGGCCGCGGTGGGGTCGGGCGAAGCCGGCGACGGACGCGAACCCGCGCCCAAGAGATCGCCGCCCTCCCCGGTGCTGGTCGCGGCCAGCGGCAGCACGGGCCCCACGGCGGGCCGCGCTACGCCCGGCGCAGCGGCCGCCGCCGGTACTGTCGCTTCCGGCGCCGGTAATGCCACCGGCACAACCGGGTTTGCCATCACGCGGGCCAGTTCGTGTTCGACATAATGGGCGAGCTTCTCGGCGCCGGCCTTGGAGAAGTGAATGCCGTCGCCAGACCGCAGCCGGCGAATCTGGCCCTCGAAATCCGGCCCTTGCACTGCGTAGCGCCCGTTCTCGTCAACAAAGCCGTCCCAGATATCGACATAGACGATCCCGGCCTTGTCGGCGCGCGCGTGGTAAAGATCGTCCAGGTAGCTCATTTCGCCGGTGGCGCGCGGGCCACGAACGGCTGGCAGCCCGACCCAGAGCACGGGCACGCCTTTGCTCTTGAGCACCGCGATCATGTCGTCGATCCGCTTTCCGTAGAGCTCTGCCCATTCGTCGGTGTGAAACTCATAGGTGCCGCCGGGCGTTGGGTGCGGTTCCGCCGCGGCGACAGCCGGCGCTTCTTCGGATTGTTGCACGGCGGTGGCGGGCGGCGCCGCGGTCCTGGCGTCTTGTCCCTGCTGTGGCTGCGCCGTTTGTCCTGCTGGCGCCGGAGCGTTGGCCCCCGCCGCGGGCTGCTTGCCTTCCGGCTTACCGGGCGCGGCAGCGTTGGCGCCTGCTGCTGGCTGTTTGGCCTCCGGCTTGGCCTCACGCGGCTGCAACTTCAGCGACACGCGATCATTCAGGCCGAGCATCACCACGATGGCGGCAGGCTTCTCCGTGGCCAGGATGTCCTTGATGGCTTGCGACCAGTCCAGCGTGTCGTTGCGCGGCTCGTAATGGATGAGGCCGGAGTTCGGCCGTATCCTGCGTTCGACACCGAGCTGCGGCTGGTCCGCGTAGATCTCCTCCAGCCCATAGGCGAGCCAATCGGCGAACGAGTCGCCGATCACCACAATCGTGCTGGCCGGCGGCGTCTCAACCTTCCGCGGCGGCGGCGGCTTGGCGGATTCCTCCGGCCGCGGTGCGTAGCCGGGCGGCTGCGTACCGTACGACTGCGGAGGATTGTAGGGGCGGTCGAAAAACGGGAAGGAAAAGAGTCCTTCACCCCGGCGGTTCGAGCGATCATCCCAGTTGCCGAAGAACTGCGCATGCGCAGCGAGCGGCAGCAGCGTGGCCATAACGGCGATCGTCACAGAAATCGCCGTCCGCGATCCAAGCCACTTCCCGTTGCGCATCGCCATAATCGACCTTGATCCAATACCGGACCGCTGATCTCAGAAGCGGCCAATACAATCTAGCGCGGATCGCGCGTCGGCGAAATCCGCCCTCGCCTCACCCTCAGGGCCCGCCAGCGTGCATATTGACGAAAAGTGTCAACGAAAAGACCGACCCACGCCCGCGGTTCTACGGGGCCTCGGGATGCGCTAATGCCCTGCAGATGGCCGGTGCACGTTCGGCTCAGGGCCCCGATACATGTTGTTGCGCACGCAAAATCCGCCAATGCCGTGTACCGAATCCATGCACTGCTGCACTGTCACGAAGCCACAATTATAAGCCGCGTCGCCCATGTTCAGAACCGCGCACCACGGATAATTTTGTGCTTGCGCGGACGACGACATCACCACGCTGCCCGCGACGAGCCCCGCGGTAAGCAGCAAAAGCCTCATGGGCATCTCCCGGTTTGGCAATGGATTACGGCGAAGAATCTCGCAACGTCTTCGTCTCCCGCGAGGTTCCTTGCTCCACGGTCCGCGCCAGTGTGGCATCCCCGCATCATCGAGAGCAACCGCAGAGCGGGCACTGTGGAAAGTCCGGCCGGAAGGCCATGCGCAGCGCATTAAATCCATTGTCAATCGCGATGCGCTATTGTTCGCCCTGCTTTGCCCCCAAATAGTGCCCCACTGCGGCCGCGCCGGACTGTCATGATGCTCCTTGCCGATCGGGTTGCAAACGTCGCTGCCATGTGCGCAGTGCTCGTCTTTGCTGCGTCCACCTTCTCGGCCGCTCAGGGAACTACGAATCCCGCGCCGTCGGCGGTACACGGCGTCAAGCATATCCTGTATCTTTCCATAAAATCGGACGGCACCGGCCTGCAGACAGCAGACAGCTCCGGTGCATCGGACATTCCAGCGTCTCAGGATCAAGCGTCCAAAGAAACACCCAAAGCAACGCTGCGAGTCGTGGTTCGCTTGTCGGATCATTCGCAGGAAACGAGTTTCTTTGGCGACGTGCCGGCCAGCGTAGCCAATTTCGATCTGACGAAGGGCTCACCCGAGCAACAAATCTGGCAGGACGAGAGCTGCCATCATGAGCGCGGCTTCCCGCGGATGCTGGTGATCGCCGTCGACGGCGTGATCGCGCATGGGTCCGACAAGCAGGCGATCGAAGCGCGGCCGCGCCACATCGGCTTGCCCATCCCGTGGGATGAAATCATGATGGCGAGCGCCCTACAGTTTAGTGCCGACGACCGCGGCCGATTCATCGAGACGCGTACGCAGACGAAGGAGAGCCATCTCTCAGTGGTCCTGAAAATGTATATATTGTCGTGCGAGGTGAAGTAGGGCTGGGTCTTAGACCGGCCCCTACGACGACCAAATTTCTGCCTCGATCCTTTCGAGCGAATTAGACGAAGAGAAACGCATAGGCTATCACACGTCCGGGGCGTAATTGTTAACCGGAAGAGATGCAATCGGGGGTTGATATGGGCCGAAATGGACTCATGCGCAACTCCGCGAATTGAGCGCAATCTAGAAGGGCACAATGTCCACCAAATCTCCTAATCCCATTGACACGTACGTTGGCGGACGCGTTCGCATGCGCCGATTGATGCTCGACATGAGCCAGGAAGCTCTTGCAAAACAACTGGGCCTAACGTTCCAGCAAGTTCAGAAATACGAAAAGGGCACCAATCGCATCAGCGCGAGCAGACTACAGGCGCTGTCGCAAATTCTCGATGTCCCGGTGCATTTCTTCTTCGAGGGAGTGCCGCGTCTCGCTGGGAAAGGTCGAGAATTATCGGAATCGCCAGCGCCCAATTATATTGCCGACGTTCTCGCAGACTCCGATGGACATGCGCTGATCCGAGCGTTCGCTCGGGTCAAAGAGCCCGCCCTGCGGCGGTCTATAGTTCGGGTCATAGAGAGGATGGTTAGTTCGAGAGACAGCTGAGACAAGTCCCAGCGTTTCGCTGGCGCGAGCGCGAGAGCATCTTGATCTCCACTCACGGAATTGGGGCAATTTGTCGCCTTCGGCGCCCACATGAAACCGATCAGTTTGTCGCTCTTCATCGGCTACGGTCACGGCCCGCGCGGCTGGGACCATCCACGCATGCGCGACCACTACGACTGGCGGCATCCCGAACTCTATCAGGACTTGGCGCAAGTCTGCGAGCGCGGCATCTTCGAAATGTTCATTTTCGCGGACGTGCTTGCGATCCCAACGTCCTATCTAAATTCTCCCGATGTCGCGATAAAATTCGGGCTGGAAGGAATCTGCCACGATCCCGTTCCTCTCGTGGCGATGATCGCGGCTAAGACGACGCATATTGGCGTCGCTGCCACGCTCTCCACCACCTATTACCCGCCTTTTATGCTGGCGCGGCTGCTGACATCGCTCGATCATCTGACTCGTGGCCGCATCGGCTGGAACGTGGTCACATCAAGCAATCAGGCGAGCGCAAGAAATTTTGGCCAAAGCCATCTGCCGCCGCACGATGAACGCTACGATATTGCCGATGAATATATGGAGTTGTGCGGACAGCTCTGGGACAGTTGGGCCAAAGACGCCGTGTTTGATCCACCTGGCGATGTGATCTTTGCCGACCCGACGAGGGTTCATCCAATCCACTTCGAGGGCCAGCACTTTCGATGCGAGGGGCCGCTTAATGCGGTGCCCTCTCCCCAGGGCCGCCCGGTGATCATCCAGGCTGGCGCTTCCGATCGCGGCAGGGACTTCGCGGCCCGGCATGCCGATGTCGTAATTTGCAGCAAAAACACTATCGACGACATGAAGGCATTCCACGATGACGTTAAACGGCGCGCGGTGAAACACGGACGAAAGGAGACGGAGTGCCAGATTATATTCACGTTCAACGCGATGATGATCGGCGCCACAGAGGAGATCGTGCGTAAAAAACAATCCGACCTCGAGCATATCAGCAACTCTTTGCTCGAAGCCGGACTTGTGAAAATCTCACGAACCGTAGGGCGTGACGTTTCAGTGTATCCGCTGGATGAGCCGCTGCCGGCCTTCGACGAGACGGATTTGCAGACCGGGCGCAGCTTGCTGCTCAAATACTATTCAATGGGCCGCACGCCGACACTCCGGCAGGTCGCCGCGAACGAGGTCATAAAGGAAAATTTTCCCGTGCGCGGCACGTACGAACAGGTGGCCGAACGGCTGATCAATGTCATGGATCAGGTCGGCGGCGACGGCTATGCGGTAAGAGCCAACTATTTGTCCGATAGTCTGGCGGGCTACGTCGTTGAGTTTGTCGATCACGTCGTTCCGATCTTGCAGCGCGAGGGATACGCCAGGACGTCCTATCCGCCGGGCACCTTGCGCGAGCGGCTACGGGTTGGTCGCTCATGACAAGCACGGGAAAAGCCGCTCTTTGGGTCGCGCTGGCAATCTTGTTGTCAATCCCCGCTCAAGCGCAAAAACCTGGCGGGACGCCCAAGGGAAAGCCCGTCACACTTTACGTCGCCGGCCCCGCGGGTAGTGGATATGATGACTACGCGCGGCTCTTTTCGCGATACGCCGGCCGCTATCTCCCTGGGAATCCGGATATCATTGTGTCCAACATACCGGGAGCAAGCGGCGTCATCTGCGCCAACTTTGTTTACCGCATGGCGCCGAGGGACGGCACCGCGATCGGCCTTCTCTTTCAATGGCTGGCGGAAGAGCAGGTCGTGGGCACGAGTGGAGTGCAGTTTGATGTTGCCAAATTCGGATGGATCGGCCGGTTATCCCCCAATGTCGAAATTTCTTACACATGGTATGCGGTACCGGTGCACTCCATCGCTGATCTGTTAAATCGGGAGACGGTCTTTGCGGCTACCGGGGGATCGTCGGTTATCTATCCTCAATTGCTCAACAAGATGATTGGAGCCCGATTCAAGGTGGTCGCCGGTTATCTCGGCACGCCGGCCGCCAATCTGGCGATGCAGCGAGGGGAGGTCGAAGGCGCGACCAGTTCGCTCAACACGATTAAATTAATGCATCAGGACTGGCTTCGGGACAAAAGGATCAACGTGATTGTACAATACTCATTGCAGAGGGACCGCGAATTGCCAGACGTGCCCACCGTTGTCGAATTGGCTCACACTCCGGCTGAGAAGACCGTGCTCTCGTTCTTTGCGAGTAGCGGCGCGATCGGAAGATCCATCGTTGCGCCACCGGACCTGCCCGAGCAAAGCCTGACGAGCTGGCGGACGGCTTTTATCCGCACCATGCACGATCCGGATTTCATCGCCGAAGCCGAGCGGGTTAGATTGGATTTGGATCCGCTGTCGGGGGGCGAGTTGCAAGCATTGATTCGAACCGCGGTTAGCCTGTCGGCAACCGACCGTGAACGCATCCAAGCAGCGTACACGCCGTGATCCCGCGTCCTGAGCGATGAGACGATCAGAGCATTAGCAATGCACCGCCGGCATTTCGAAAAAAATATCCCAACCGAGGTTATCAGATCGTTTATCACAATCCTCGATATGGGAAGCTTCACCAAAGCAGCCGAGCATCTCGACCTCACACAGCCGGCAATCAGCGCTCAGATCAAGCGGCTGGAACGAATTCTCGGCGGCGAGGTTTTTCAGCCTGGCTCACGCTTGCGGCTGACCGAACGGGGAGAGCTGGTCGCGATGCTTGCGCAGCGCATCGTTCACACGAACGACCAAATCATGTCTCTCGCCGGCCCTCGACTTGGACCAAACTTTCGCATCGGTCTCCCCAATGGCATAAACGACAGTCTCTTGCTCGATCTCATTAGGAAGCTCTCGGCGGGTCACCTGGGCAGGTCGGTTCAGTTCAGTGTCGGAAACACTGCGGCGGCCACGCGGAGCCTTCGAAGCGGATTCCTCGATTTTGCATTTGTCGCAAATCGCGAGGGCCCAATGCCAAACCCGGTGTGCGAGTGGACCGAGGAATTGTATTGGGCGAAATCCCCCGAACTCGTTATCGCTCCCAACGCTCCCGTTCCCCTGGTTAGCTCGCTCGGAAGCATGTCGAATCAGTACGCCATTCAAGCGCTCGAAAGGACACAGCGGCGATATGTCATTACATTCTCCGCAGACAATCTGAATCTTCGCATGGCCGCGGTGTTGGCCGGAGTCGGCGTTATCGTCGGCAGTTCACGTGCGTTTCCCGCCGGGGTGGAATTGGTACACGATGATTCGCTGCCCAAACTCGACGCGCTTGCGGTCGGCATCTACGGGCGCGAGGGTCTCGACCTCCGCCGCGCCAAACCCGTCATCAAGATTCTCGAATCCTTCATGCGGCCCTACGCGACGAGAGGCCGCCAACCGCCGCTCACGGAAATTGCCCCACATAAGAAGCGTCGGAACGGAGGCTCATAAAGAGCTTTAATCCGACATGAAGAACTAAATAATCGAAACGACGGGTAGAGGGCGTTCTCTATCTCCGCGTCCTAGCCGACAATATTGGTCAGGGCAGATTCGATGGCCGCGGCGATCTGCGGCCTCGATAGGCCATGATTGCGGGGGCGCATGCGCGAAGATATGACGAGCAA